>JAHHUC010000014.1 GCA_020024215.1 Oscillospiraceae bacterium
AGTGTCCCAAAAGGTTTACCTTTTGGGACACTCCGCTTTCTTAAAAGAAAGCTTGCAAAGAACTTAAATCCGCACAGGTGAGAAAGATATTTGCACAACTTTTATTCCTGCGTATGTTACAGAATAACATTTTGTGATGATAAGCACATTTAAGTTAAGCTTATATCTTAACAAGCTTTTCTTCCTGCAATATAAGTTTTAAAATTTCAGAAATTTCAAAACAGCTCCTATTTAATAAAAAGGGGCTGTTTTCTTTTTATCGGCAAAATAAATTTTGGGATTATCACTATTTTAAATTTTAAAATTTAGCATAAAATAAACACAAGCGAGCTGTTTTATGATATACTGATTCTGTATTATTCTATTTTAAACAAAGCCTCAGTGTGCAAATTAGCTTCTATAAAAGGAGAACGATTTTTTATGCTCAAAGAGCTTTTTTCCAATCTTAATAAAAATATTGAAAAAATAGCTGCCCTTCCTTTAAATGATGAGCAGCAAGCGGCGGATTTAAGAGATATGCTCATAACTGCCATAGAGGAAAATTCCGTCCTTTATTACGATTTGGACAGTCCCTCATTAGAGGATTGGCAGTATGACAGACTGATGAATAAGCTTAAGGAAATTGAAAGGCTTTATCCCTCACTTGCGCTTGAAAATTCCCCCACAAAAAAGGTGGGCGGCAGCCCCTCCTCCGTCTTTAAAAAGGTTGCCCATCAGGTGCAGATGGCATCCTTGCAGGACGTGTTCAGCAAAAAGGAGCTGCTGGAATTTGATTCTAAGGTAAGAGAGACATGCTTGGATATAAAATATTCTGTGGAGCCTAAAATTGACGGGCTTTCAGTCTCTCTTTTTTATGAAAACGGAATTTTGACAGTCGGCTCCACAAGAGGGGACGGCTTTATAGGCGAGGATGTGACCGAAAATCTTAAAACCATCAAGTCCATACCCAAAGAAATTCCCTGCAAAATACCTCTTTTAGAGGTAAGGGGCGAGGTTTATATGCCCTTGGAATCCTTTAAAAAAGCTGTTGAAAAGCAGGAGTTAAGAGGTGAAGCTCCCTTTAAAAATCCCAGAAATGCCGCCGCAGGCTCCCTCAGGCAAAAGGACAGCGCCGTAACAAGAGAGAGAGAGCTTTCCATACTCATTTTCAATGTTCAGAGAATAGAGGGCATGGAGTTTTCTCTTCACAGCAAACAGCTTGAATTTTTAAAGGAGCAGGGCTTTCCTGTCGTTCCCTTTTTTAAAGCGGACAGCATAGCCTCCGCCATAGAGGAAATTGACAGAATCGGCTCTGAAAGAGGCTCTTATCCCTTTGATATAGACGGAGCTGTCATAAAGGCTGACAACCTTGATGAAAGAAAGGCCCTAGGCTCAACAGCAAAATATCCCAAATGGGCAGTAGCCTTCAAATATCCCCCGGAGCAGAAGGAGGCTGTGATTTTAGATATTGAGGTCAATGTGGGAAGAACCGGAGTTTTGACACCCACAGCCGTTTTTACTCCTATATTCCTTTCCGGCACCAGCGTCTCCAGGGCGGTTTTGCACAATCAGGACTTTATAGACGAAAAGGGCATAGCAATAGGCGACAGTGTGCTTGTCAGAAAGGCGGGGGAAATTATTCCGGAAATAGTATCCGTCACCAAAAAAAGCCAAAACCCCACCTATCACCTGCCCGAAAGCTGTCCCTTCTGCAATTCTCCTGTTGTCCGTGAAAAGGATGATGCAGCCATAAGGTGCATAAATCTCTCCTGCCCTGCCCAGCTTTTAAGGAGCATAATCCACTTTGCCTCCCGAAATGCCATGAATATTGAGGGCTTGGGTGAGGCCCTCTGCGAGACATTTTTGAATGAGGGGCTTATAAAGGATGCCTCTGACATATATAAGCTTCAAAAGAGCGACATAGCCTCACTTCCCAAAATGGGCGAAAAAAGTGCGGGCAATCTTATATCGGCTATTGAAAAATCAAAGCAAAATGACCTCTGGCAGCTGATTTTCGGTCTGGGCATAAGAAATATAGGTCAAAAGGCAGCAAAAATACTTGCAAAAACCTTTGAATCTATGGATAATATAATGTATGCTTCCATTGACGAATTGGAATCCATTGAGGGCTTTGGCAGCATTATGAGTGAAAGCGTATATTCATTCTTTAAAAATGAAAAAAATCTTCAGCTTATAAACGAGCTTAAAGAATCCGGCGTCAATATGCAAAATCAGCAGCAATCCGATGCAAACGGGAATTTAAGCGGTCTTACGTTTGTTATAACAGGCACGCTTCCCACGCTTTCTCGGGAGGAGGCTTCCAAAATGGTGGAGAGCAGCGGCGGAAAGGTTTCCTCCTCTGTCTCTAAAAAGACAAGCTATCTTCTGGCAGGTGAAAAGGCAGGAAGCAAATTAAAAAAAGCGCAGGATGCAGGTATTCCTGTTTTGACAGAGCAGGAATTTTTAAAAATGCTCTGATATTTTTGAAGGTTTAAATTTCAACATAAGAGGTGCAAACATGAAAATTGACATTGATCATCTCTGCAAGCTATCCAGACTTAGCATAGCGGAGGAAAAAAGAGAGCTTTTTGCCAAACAGATGAGCGACATTGTGGAAATGGCATCCAAGCTCCCTCCCATGAAGGATGACATCTCCTTCCTTGACGAAAACAACCCCATGGAGCTTAGGGAGGATGTTATAATGCCCTCTCTTCAAAGAGATGTGCTTTTGTCCGTTGCTCCTGATACACAGGCAGGCTGTGTTGTGGTGCCTAAAATTATTGAAAGGGAGGAATAGCGATGGAGCTTTTTGAAAAAACCGCCCAGGAGCTTTCTCTTTTGATGGAGAAAAAGGAAATAAAAGCAGAGGAGCTGGCTCTTTCTGTATCAAAAAGAATGGAGCAGACAAAGGATATCATAAACGATTATATCACAGCCAACAGCGAGGAAGAGCTGCTTTTGCAGGCAAGGCTTGTGGATGAAAAGCGAGAAAGAGGCGAAAAGCTTTCCCCCTTGTCCGGCATACCTGTGGGAATAAAGGACAACATCTGCCAGAAGGGAACTGTTACCTCCTGCGCTTCAAAAATGCTGGAGAACTTTGTTTCCCCCTATGATGCGACAGTTATTTCAAAGCTCAGGGAAAATGATGTGATATTTACAGGCAAGCTTAACATGGATGAGTTTGCTATGGGCTCAACCTGTGAGACAAGCTATTTTAAAAAGACAAAAAATCCCAGAAATTTAGAATACTGCCCCGGAGGTTCCTCCGGCGGCTCTGCTGCCTCTGTTGCAGCAGGCTCATCTGTTGTTGCTTTAGGCTCTGACACAGGCGGCTCTATAAGGTGTCCTGCCGCATGGACAGGCATAGTGGGCTTAAAGCCTACATACGGCGCCGTTTCCAGATATGGAGTTGTTGCCTTTGCCTCCTCCTTAGATCAGATAGGCCCCTTTGGAAGGTGCGTTGACGATGTTGCCCTGCTTTACAATGCCATTGCAGGCAAGGACAAAATGGATGCCACCAGCATCAATTTCAATCACCCCGATTACAGAAGCTTCAAGGGACAGTCCATAAAGGGCATGAAGATAGGTGTGCCTTACGAATTTTTCGGCGAGGGGCTTGATGAGGGTGTCAGAAGCAGAATTGAGGATGCCAAAAAACTTTTGACCTCCTTAGGAGCCTGCCCGGTTCCTATCTCTCTGCCCTCTTGCTCCTATGCGCTTTCTGCCTATTACATCATTTCATCTGCGGAGGCCTCCTCCAATCTTTCAAGATTTGACGGAATCCGCTACGGCCACAGGGCAGAAAATACAAAGGATTTGACTGACCTTTATGTAAAAAGCCGTTCCGAGGGCTTTGGCGACGAGGTGAAGAGAAGGATCATGCTGGGAACCTTTGTGCTCTCTGCCGGATTTTCAGATGAATATTACAGCAGCGCCAAAAAGCTTCAGGCGGTTATTAAAAATGAGTTCAAGGAGGTTTTCAATTCCTGCGACCTCATTTTAACCCCCACCAGTCCCTTTACTGCCTTTAAGCTGGGACAAAATTCTAAAGACCCTGTTGCCAATTATCTGGCTGATGTCTGCACAGTTCCTGTAAACATTGCAGGGCTTCCTGCCATAAGCATCCCCTGCGGCACAGTGGAAAACAATCTGCCTGTGGGCTTCCAGCTGATTGCCCCCTCCTTTGGCGAGGACAGGCTCTTTAAGTCTGCCTATGCTTATGAAAATGCTTTCGGCGGCTTTTTAGGTACTGCCAAGCTTTAATATCAGGGAAAGGAGTAAACACAAATGGAATATACAGCTACCATCGGCTTGGAAGTCCATGCCGAATTGAATACAAAAACCAAAATTTACTGCGGATGCAGGAATGTCTTTGGCGGCGAGGTAAATTCCCACTGCTGCCCCATCTGCATGGGCTTGCCCGGCAGCCTGCCCACGCTCAATGAAAAGGTTGTGGAATATTGCATAAGGATGGGCCATGCCCTCAACTGCAAAATAAACCGCATTACAAAGCAGGACAGAAAGCACTATTTCTACCCGGATCTGCCTAAGGCATACCAGATTTCCCAGTTTGACATCCCCCTTTGCGAAAACGGCTATATTGATGCCATAATTGATGACAAGGGCAGCACAAAGAGAATAGGCGTAACAAGAATACACATAGAGGAGGACGCGGGAAAGCTTATACACGATGATGCCTTCAGAGGCTCTCTCATCGACTTTAACCGCTGCGGCGTTCCGCTTATAGAGATTGTTTCAGAGCCTGATATGCATTCCTCCGATGAGGCAAAGGCTTATCTTGAAACCTTAAAGCAGATTCTTCTCTATCTCGGCATTTCCGACTGCAAAATGCAGGAGGGCTCTTTAAGGTGCGATGTAAATGTTTCCATTTCTCCAAAGGGCTCTGACAAGCTGGGAACAAGAGTTGAAATGAAGAATGTTAACTCCTTCTCTGCCGCTGTCCGTGCTATTGACTATGAGATAGCAAGGCAGAAAAAGGTGCTTGAGGAGGGAAAGCAGCTTCATCAGGAGACAAGAAAATGGGATGATGCCAACGGCTGCAACATTCTTTTAAGAAGCAAGGAGGATGCCGATGATTACCGCTTCTTCCCCGAGCCTGACCTTATCACCATTGTTGTTCCCGAAGAAAAGGTGAAGGCAATAAAGGACAGCCTTCCCGAGCTTCCCCAGAAAAGAACCCTGAGATTTATGCAGGACTTTTCTCTTCCCATGTTTGACGCAAATCTCCTGACCGAAAACAGGGATAGAGGCGATTTCTTTGAAGAAACCTGCAAAAACGGCGCAAATCCCAAATCTGCCGCCAACTGGCTCAACGGCGACGTGGCAAGGCTTTTGGGCGAATGGAACAAGGAGCTGTCAAATACCTCACTCACACCTGAAAACCTGGCACAGATGGTAAAGCTTATTGATAAAAAGGTTATTTCCAACACCGCCGGCAAGCAGGTTATTGAGGAGACAATGAAAACAGGCAAAGCTCCCCGGCAGATAATAAATGAAAAGGGACTTGCACAGCTTTCTGACGAAAGCGCATTGTCTGATATTGCAGAAAAGGTGCTTTCTGCTAATCCGCAGGTTATAGAGCAGTATAAAAACGGCAAGACAAATGTTGTTGGCTTTTTGGTAGGTCAGTGCATGAGAGAAAGCAAGGGCAAGGGCAATCCGGAAATACTTAAAAATATCATACTCTCTAAGCTTTCCCCGCTTTCTTAAAAGAAAGCTTGGCAAAGAACTTAAATTCGCACAGGTAAAAAAGCTTTTAGCAGAACTTTTCTTCCTGCGTGTGTTAGAAATTGACATTTTATGATGATAAGCACATTTAGGTTAAGCTTTAGTCAATTCCCCGCTTTCTTAAAAGAAAGCTTGCAAAGAACTTAAATTCGCACAGGAAAGAAAGCCTTTTGCACAACTTTAATTCCTGCGTATGTTAGAAATTAACATTTTGTGATGATAAGCACATTTAAGTTAAGCTTTAGTCAATTTTTCTCGAAAAATTGTGGGGGTTGGGGCAAAAGATTCGACCGCTGCCTGCGGCAGAAAAAGGGAGAATCTTTTGGCGCAGCTGTCTTTAAATTTTAAGTATGGCTTTAGCCGCGCGTAAAAATTTGGTTGACAGCAAGAGGGGCTATTTAAGGAAAATTGATATCCTGCATAGGAAAATCTAAAAAGCTTTTAGCACAACTTTAATTCCTGCGCCGCTTTCTTAAAAGAAAGCTTGGCAAAGAACTTAAATTCGCACAGGTAAAAAAGCTTTTAGCAGAACTTTTCTTCCTGCGTATGTTAAAGCTTGGCATTTTGCAATTAAATCTTTTTTAACTTGAGCTAATATCAGCAGGACTTTTCTGTCTGCACATTTTAAAATCAAATAATATAACAAAATCCTCCAATCCTAAAAGGAAAGGGGGATTTTTGATTTAAGCAAAAGCGCCAAAGAAAAATCCCACCCGATAAATTAAATCAGGTGGGATTTTTTTTAACTTACATATTTCTATGTATGGATTGAAGGCTTAGATTTGACGGCTTTTCTTTTTATAGAAGAAGCCCAGACCCAATCCCAAAGCAGCAATTATAATAAGTGCCGCAGCTGTAAGGCCTGCGCCGAATCCGGATGAAGCTGCGGATTCGTTTGCGCTTGCAGAATCAGAAATGCTGATATCTGCTGCAAGGCCTTCGCTTGCAGGTGTAACTGCTGACGGAGCCGTCTTTGATAAGCCTGCTGCCTCAATGTAGATTGGGCCGCCGCCGGTAGCAGGGTTATACATAGGAACAGCGGGCTTTCCTTCAGGTGTGATCTCGCTGCCTGCATAAACCTTTTCAAGATAAGAAAGCGGATAGTAAACGCGGTTTGCCTCTACATCAAGAGCCTTTCCTGCGGGGATAGTTATTGTTTTTCCGCCGTCCCAATCTATTATCATGGAAACAGTGGGGTTTTTCTTCAGCTCGTGCATAACATCCCAGGTCATTCTGTCATAGCCCTTGGCATTTACCTTGATGATGTCATCTCTTGATGCGTTTTTAACTGCCTTCTTCACAGTTGCCCAGAAATCATTTTCATCCTTGATGTGAGAGCCGGATGAGCCTGATGAGCCGGATGAGCCGCCGCGTCCGCCGCCGGGTGTTACAGCTGAATTTTTCTTAAAGCCATATGCCACAGCCTTGGCATTTTCAGGAAGCTCTGTCTCTATGCCGCTGTTATTTTTGATAACAGGAGCTGTGTGAATTTCTCCGTCCTCTGTCATATAAATAACAACAGGGATGTCATTTTTTCCAAAGCCGTTGGGATAGGGTATAAATATATCTGCGCCGTCATTTCCTATACCCTTTACACTCTTTATTACCAGATTGTTTGTGGGGAGCTGATTGTTTGCTTCTTTTTTAAGCTTTTCCTCGTCCTCCTTGGAAACTTCATCTGTGCCTATTGTGGCTGTGCCCTCTATGACAACAGGGCCGTTTGGCTTTGTGATATTTCCTGTAAGGGTTATGGTGTCAAGTGTATATTTCCAGCTGTCTGCGCCCTCTAAAGCAGCATTTACAGTAACCTTTTTGCCGTTTCCGATGTCTGCATTTTCAAATTCTGCACTCAAGGGTTCAGATAATTTAACATCGTCCTTATTTACAGTATTTGTAAGCTTTGCGCTGCCGGAAAGCTTTGCCTCTGTCTTTTTATCATAGACATGATCCTCAACCTTCAAGCCCTCTGCCTTTAAAGCACGCTTTAAGATTTCAAATTCTGTGCTTGCGCTGCCTGCGGCAGAATCAGTCTCATATGTTCCCTGTACAGTGTATTTTCCGGGTTCAGCGGGCATTGTGGAGGATTCATCATAATTGCTTCCATCCTGCTTTGTTCCTGAATATGTGTATGTCCACTTTCCGCCTGTGGGAAGCTTGCCTGTCACCTTAACATCAGAGGGCTTATCTCCGTATACAAAGTCAGATACAGAAATCTTCACATTGGAAATAACATCCTTTTCTGAAAGACTTACAGTAAGCTTTACATCAACCGGCTTATAATTCTTGTCCTCAGGTATGAATGAAGCTGTGCAGTCAACAGAGCTGTCGGAATATGAGAGGTTTTCCTTAAGCTTGAATGTAAGCTTATTTCCCTCTGCCTTTATTTCGCCGTCTAAAATATTATTGCCGCGGTCATATTGAGGATTCTCAAATCTGCCCTTTAAGGCTATGCCAAAATCATCATTTGTCACAGTCTGCAAGGAGGTGTCTGAGAATTTTACAAGCTTTTTGAAATCTTTTGCATTAAGGCTTGCGGATGTGATTTCAAATTCAGCGGCTGTATTCTGTTCCTCGTTGAGCTTATAATTTTTAACATTTGATTTAAGCCTTGCCTTAGCCTCATATTTTCCTGCATTTACAGGCAGCTTGGAGGAAAATTCCTTGTCAGCTTCTGCCTTGTAGACAATTTCTGCAATAGAATCGGCAGTATCGGGGGCTATAACATCATCAGATGTCAATTTAAGCTCAAGCTTTTTGCCGTATTCATAAGAGGGCTCTGCCTTTACGCTTACGTTTACAGTCTTTGCTGTTACATCTGCTGTTACAGAGGGCAGGCTGATGGAGTTATAGTTGGTTAAAATAAAGCCGTTTTCTGATGCAAATTTGCGTATGCCGAATTCAACCTTTTTGTTTGTTCCCACATCGGGGCTGCCCAGCATGCCGTTGACAGTGTATACACCCTTTTCGCCGTTTACACCCTCAACAGTAAATATAATACCGTCAATTTCCAGCTTGCCGTCAAATTCCTTGCTTATTTTTTCGGGCTTTACAATTTTGGCGTTTGCCTTGGAGATTTTGAATTTCTTACTAATTTCTCCGGTGTAGTTATTTACGCCCTTTATATTTACAACAGCCTCGCCTGCGTTTTTGTTGTTGAGATAGCTTATCTCATAGTCGCTTTCCTTTAAGAGATTGCCGTCCTTGCAGGTGAGCTTAGGCTCATGGGCTGTGCCGGTGTAGGCGACATTTGCCGGATTGCTTATCATTTTATCTGTAAGTGCCTTTGGCGCAATGTTTATCTCAACAGTTACAGAGCCGAAGTTCTTTTCGTCCTCATATGTTGCGGTAGCCTTATAGCTTCCGGCATTTACAGGCTTTTCGTTTATGGGTGAGTTGTTTTTGTCAGCATAGGAATAGGTGATATTCTTTGCATCAAATCCGTTGGGAACTGTTGCCTTTACATCATAGGCTGTGCCGTATGTCACATTGATGGGGTTTAATGCAACAGCTACGGGATTTTTAGCAACTACGCTTATTTTAGCCTCTTTGGATACATCCTTGCAGGAGGCCTTGAGTGTATAGTTCTTTGCTTCTGCTTCCTTGCTCACTGTTATTTTGCCGTTTTCGTGCTTAACTCCCTTTTCAGCAGCAGGAGTTATCTCCCATGTAACGGCATCCTTCATTTCCATGCCGTACTGGTCATAGGGCTTTGCGGTGAAGGTCTTTTCGTTGGGTGTGTCATTCTTAGGGATTATCATGGTGTAATCGGCAGGCTCCACGATAATTTTTGAAGGCTTGGGCTCTTCCTTTGTGATTTCAATTTCAAAGGCAGCACTGCTGAGGCTTCCCACGCTGAGAAGGATTTTTATTTTTGCTTTGTCTGCCTTGCTGCTTACTTTAAGGCTTCCGTTTTCAATTTTGACATTGGAAGGAGCCTCTCCCTCAAATTTCCAATTAAAAGTATCTAATTTATCTGTTTCTGTGTTGTCATCATAGATTGCTTTTCCTTTTAAGGCAAGCTCTGCCCAAGCTTCCTCATTGGGTTCAGCTTTTGGAACAGCCAGGCTCTTTTCGGTGTTGGTGATTTCCAATCTGATGATGGCTTTATTTTCTGTTGCAGGGAATAAAGCGCTTAACTCTGCAAATTCGTCTTTAACAGTAGGAGAAACCTTTTCGGCGCCGTTTACAGTAAACTCGCAGCCATTTTCAAACCTGTGGTTATTATCAGGTGTGAGCTTAAGCTTTGCTGTATATGCTGTGTTGGCTTCAAATTTATTGTCAGCTGTAAGTGCAGGCTCCCATGTGATGTTACCTGCTGTGACAAATTTGATTTCATTTGCAATTTTAGAAGAAGCCGCCTGTCCCTTTACAGGAGCTGTAATTTCCAAGCTTGCCTTTGTGATGGGAGCTTTATTGATAACTACCTTTTGGGATTTTTCGGCAGCTTCAAACTTTTCGTTTTCTGCCACTGAAATCTTTACATAATATGTTCCTGCATCCTTGGGGGCAGCATTAAGGGGATTCTTTAATTCTTCATCGGCGAACCACTTTACATCTGCCTTGCCCTCTCCCTTAAATGTGTAGAGAACATCTGCATTCTTGTCGGTGTCAGATACAGAAAGCTCCTTGTCGCTGTAAACAATGTTATCCTTAATAGTTATGTTTAATTCACGAAGCTCCTTTATTGTGTGCTTAAAAGGAGCGGAGGCTTTGCCGGCTTTGTGCTTGTTATTTTCTGCAACTCTTGCAAAGAAATAGTGATCGCCCGGCAAAAGATTTTTAAATTCTGTCTCCTTCTGCCACTTGATGTCACTGCCCTTTTCGTCCTTTGAATGGCCGTATTCAACAGTTTCGCCATCAACTGTCACATCGTTTAATATAACTGTTCCGTTTTGGCCGGATTTTAATGTGGGAGCAGCTGCCTCTGTGCCATCATAAGGAGGAAGCTCTGTCAAATTGGTTAAATCCAATATATCCATGCCGTAAATATTTACGGTATCATCATCATATGTAAGTGTTGCACCCTTTGAAAGCCAGGAACCGTCACTGCCATAGGAATCGTCTAAAAGTGTATATGTTTTCTTGTCCTCAGACGCAGACCAAATTTTGTTATCAGCTGATTTCATAAAATAGTGATTATATGGTCCTTTTTCATCACCGGCATCTACTGCTGTCATATCAACAATATAACCCTTGCCGTCTCTTCTGACAATATTCCACATATGAGGACCTGTGCTTGTGCCTGTTACACAATAGCACACCATGGAATCATTGCCTTCAAACACTTTTTCAAAAAGATATTGGAAGGATTTTGCATATCCCTCGCACACAACCTTTGTTTCAGGGTCATTGTCAAAAACCCAGATTATTTCCCAGGGGTTATTATCCTTATTAACGTCGCCGCTTGCTGCTGCATCATGATTATAGCTTGTCAAACCGGAAATTCTATCTCTTATGGCATTCAGCTTTTTATCCACAGAATCGCCATTATTCTTTATTTCTTCGGCATAACCTTTGGCATTTTCTACGGCTTTTTTTGCACCTTCCATTTTTGTGCCGTCTACATAAAAATCTTCATTAGTATTAGCGCGGTATTTAAGGTCTACTGAGATACGCACATTCATAGATACAATATTATTGCCTGTTTGAGACACATTAGCAAATCGTAAAGCCCTTGTTACCCAGTAAAAATTCTGCGGAGCCTGTCGAAAAGCAGCCTCATACGCATTTAGTGTATAGGTGCCAATATTATCTCTATCTGCTGGAGCATTTTGTAAATCTATCTTTGCTGTTGTTGTTGAGCCGCCCTCTTGTGCAACTCTTTCAGCCATTTCTTTGATGGCTTCATATATAATCTGTTCACTTTCATTCAAATTTGCAGGCGCTGCACGCTTTACACGCTTTGCAGGCTCACCTTCATAGAAAAGGCTGTCAATAAATAAAGCCTCTCGCTCTTCAATAGGCGGCAGGTCAAGGTCATCTAGTTCTAAAACAATTTCCTCACCCTCAGGCAGCGGAACAGGCAGAGCCTCCGGAACAGGCTCGGGATTGGGGTTTGCCTGACCGTTTTCGGGATTTGTGTTTGGTTCGGCAGGCTTGCTTTCCTCCTGCGTGTTTGGCTGCTGAGAGCTTTGGGATTCATCCTTTGAAGGCTCCTTGTTTTCCTCCTGCGGCTCTGTGCTGCTTTCCTCGGGATTTTCGGTTTTTCCGTCCTCGGAATTTTCTGTCTTGTTTTCACCGTCGGATTCCTTATCCGTTTCCTTATCCTGGGATACGGATGTTTCCTTTGACGGAGCTTCAGAAGCCTGTACAAAGCCTGCAACCGGTGAAGAGAATGCGATTGACAAAGCTAAGAACAAGCTTAATACCTGTTTTTTACCCATGCATTGTTACATCCTTTCTTTTTTTAGGCGCGCCAAAAGGCAAAATTCACCATATGTTCTCATGTTAACATATCAGGCTGATGAAAATGTTATTTTTCTGTTAATTATTTAGATATAATGTTATTAACAGAGACTTTTTTCAGCACAAATTTACGATTCATTAACAAACAAACAATTATATATGAATGGAATGTCAAATCGGTGTAAATTGTGCAAAGCTGACAATAAATTTTGCAGACTGATGCTTTTCTGCCATTTTAAGCACATTCAGCCTGTAAGCTTGCGCCGTTTGCTTACAGGTGTGTTTTAAAACCTCCTGCTTATTTATTTGCCTGTTGTCCCAAAATGTAAACCTTTTGGGACACTTGTTTCTACCTATATATTCGGCTTAAAAAGTGAAAACTAAAGCAAAATTTATCAATTTTTTTGCAAAATAACAAAATTTTTCCTCTGTCCCTAAATGTTTACCTTTTGGGACACTTCGCTTTCTTGAAAGAAAGCTTGGCAAAGAACTTAAATTCGCACAGGAAAGAAAGCCTTTAGCATTAGTTTAATGCCTGCGCCGCTTTCTTGAAAGAAAGCTTGCAAAGAATTTAAATCCGCACAGGAAAGAAAGCTTTTAGCATAACTTTAATGCCTGCGTATGTTAGAAAATAACATTTTGTGATGTTAAGCACATTTATGTTAGGCTTAATTTTGGCAGATTTTCTTAATGCCTGTTTTCTGACATAGACAGCAATAGGCGCTATTTAAGGAAAATTGATATCTTCCCTATAAAATCTCACGCTTTTTCGCTTTCTTCCGCTTTCTTAAAAGAAAGCTTGCAAAGAACTTAATTTCGCACAAGCTATGCTGTTATTAGCATGACTTTAGTGCCTGCGCCGCTTTCTTAAAAGAAAGCTTGCAAAGAACTTAAATCCGCACAGGAAAGAAAGCCTTTGGCATTAGTTTAATTCCTGCGTATTTTAAAGATTGATATTTTGTGATGTTAAGCACATTTATGTTAAGCTTAAATTTTGCAAATAAAAAAGAGACGGCAACCGTCTCTTTTTTGGTGGGATTTTTTGTTGTAGGAAGAATGTTTTTAAAGCTGTCCTCCCCTTTATGGCCTGACGTAAAAGTTATTTGTGTGTGGGGCACATTTTTATTACTTCTCTTTGTTATGCACTTATTTTCAGCGCTTTCAACCAATCAGCGCAGCGTTTATCAAAGATAAGGCTTTTTTCAATAAAAAGATGGGATATATTCCTTTTATTTTGAAAAATCCCTATTTTCTGCTGCCTGAGAGAAATTCGCCCATTTTCTCTCAGGCTTAAAATACAGATTCCTCTCAAAGCCTCATCCTTGACAATTTATAAAGACCAAAGGGGAAAAGCAGCCTTTCCATATTTTCGCAATCAAGGGGCGTTTATAACGCCGCCTCAAAGTGTAACCAAATAAAAAAACTAGATCAAATCAAGACCTCTTGCAACACGAGTGATAAAGTCCTGAACATTGGCGCAGATTGTTGTAGCAGAAAGGCTTCCGCGGTCAATCAGCTTGTTTACCACAAATTCGTCAGCATCTACGCAGTAAAGGTAAAGAGGACGGATTGTTCCGTCAGGCATCTGGCGGAAGGAAGGTGTCATATTACCTGTTGCGATGGTGTGAAGCATTGTGGCAAGGCAGATAACTGTTGTGGACTTCTTGATAAGCTCACGCATTGCTCCGGCTCCCTTGTAAGCGTCGGCATATACCTCGGGGAGGGGGCCGTCATCACGGATTGTTCCTGTGAGAACAAAGGGGACGTTGTTCTTTACAACGCTGTACATGATTCCGTTGTCAATCTTATAATCCTCAATAAACCGGGGAATTGAGCCGGAACGGCGAACCAGATTGATAACATCCATGTGGTTGTAATGTCCGTTGGGTCTGTTTTCCTGTGTGTAGATATCCTGACCTAAGGCGGTGTGGAAATATCCGCCCTCTAAGTCGTGTGTGGCAAGCGCATTTCCTGCCAAAAGTCCCTGTGCGTATCCGTTTTCAACAAGCGCCTGCATTGCTGCGCGTGCGCCTGCGTCAAAGGAGAAGGCAGGTCCCATTACCCAGAGGACATTTCCTCCGTTTTCCTTCTCGTGGCGAAGAAGCTCAACAAGGTTGTCATAGTCGCGGGAGTAGGAGGTCTCGCGGCTTCTTCCCTGACGGAAAACAAATTCCTCCTCAGGTCCCTCACTGCCTTCTGCAATAAAGCCCTTTGTGTGTACATAGATGCCCTCTGTGCAGTTCTCTGTACGTCCGACAACCACCTTGTCGCCCTTCTTGACATTTCTCATCTCAACCACAGAGAGTGTGCCGTCGGGGTTTACAACTACCTGGCTGTCCATACGGCTTTCAGCAGCTAATCTCCACTCCCCGTCAATTTTGAAATATTCGGGGAACATGGATGTGCTGTGATAATTGTCAGGAAGTGCTCCGTCCTTTTCGCATACAACTGTTACACAGTCAGGAGCCTTTATGAACTTCTCCTCGGAGAAGTCGGGTGCATGATACTTGGGCATATTAAAAGCCATTGGAAAAAACCTCTCTTTCAGATTTGAAGATTAAAGTGTTATTCTTGTGCCGCTTTCGCCCCTGATGGCAAGCGCTGCCTTCTCCAAGGATGCGATGATGGCTGTTCCGCCGCTTTTTGCAAAGGAGGAGGCTGCCTGCACCTTAGGAAGCATGCTGCCGGGTGCGAACTGTCCCTGCTGGATGTATTCGGCTGCTTCGGCAATTGTCATGCTCTCGATGGATCTTTGATCCGGCTTGCCGAAGTTTATGGCAACACGGTCAACAGCTGTGAGAATTACCAGCATATCAGCCTCAAGAAGCTCTGCCACCTTTGCAGATGCAAAGTCCTTGTCGATAACAGCAGGAACTCCGTAATAGCTGCCGTCTCTTTTTACAACGGGGATTCCGCCGCCGCCTACTGTGATAACCACATTTCCTGTGGAGACAAGTGTTCTTACAATTTCCTTTTCAACAATGTCAACAGGCTTTGGAGAGGGAACCACCTGACGATAGCCTCTGCCTGCGTCCTCTACCATTGTATAGCCCTTTTCCTTGGCGATTTTCTCTGCCTCTTCCTTTGAATAGAAGGCGCCGATAGGCTTGGAGGGATTGGAAAATGCAGGGTCCTTTTCATCCACCAATACCTGTGTAACCACTGTGGCTACATTCTTATTGATGTTTCTTGAGGCCAGCTCGTTGCAGATTGCGTTCTGGAGATGATAGCCTATATAGCCCTGGCTCATGGCTCCGCATTCGGGGAAGGGCATATCTGATTTGATAGCTCCTGCTGCTGCTGCGGTGGACATTCCCAGGTTGATCATGCCAACCTGGGGTCCGTTGCCGTGAGCAATGATAACGTCATTTCCGTCTGCAATCAGATCAACTATTGACTTGGCGGTTTCTCTTACAAGCTCCAGCTGTTCAGCCGGTGTGTTGCCCAGAGCGTTTCCGCCCAATGCGATTACAACTTTTTTAGACATATATTAAATGCTCCTGTTTTTTTAAAATAGCCGCTGTTTTTATTACTTGAGTGTAGCGTACATAATTGCCTTGATGGTGTGCATTCTGTTCTCTGCTTCATCAAATACAACAGACTGGGGTCCTTCGATAACCTCGTCGGTTACCTCCATGCAGTCGATTCCGAACTTCTCGTAGATGTCCTTTCCAACCTTTGTCTTAAGGTCATGGAATGCGGGCAGGCAGTGCATGAAGATAGCTGTGGGCTTTGCGTTTGCCATAGCTGCTGCATTTACCTGATAGGGTGTCAGAAGCTTGATTCTCTCTGCCCAAACCTCATCGGGCTCGCCCATGGATACCCAAACATCTGTGTAGATTACATCGGCATCTGTTGTGCCCTTCTTAACATCGTCTGTAAGTGTGATTGTGCAGTGGTTCTTAGCAGCGATTTCCTTGCAGGTCTCAACCAGATCCTCAGCGGGGAAGAGTGCCTTAGGAGCGCAGGCTGTGAAGTTTACGCCCAGCTTAGCGCAAACAACCATAAGGGAGTTGCCCATGTTGTTTCTGGCATCGCCCATGTATGTGAAGTTCTTTCCTGCCAAGGAGCCTAACTTCTCCTCGATTGTCAGCATATCTGCCAGCATCTGTGTGGGGTGGAATTCATCTGTGAGGCCGTTCCAAACAGGAACACCTGCATACTTGGCAAGCTCCTCAACCAATTCCTGGCTGAAGCCTCTATATTCTATGCCGTCATACATTCTGCCCAATACTCTTGCGGTGTCGGGGATGGATTCCTTCTTGCCCATCTGGGAGGAACCGGGATCGAGATATGTAACGCCCATGCCTAAATCCATTCCGGCAACCTCAAAGGAGCAGCGTGTTCTTGTGGATGTTTTCTCAAAAAGAAGAACAATGTTCTTTCCCTCTAAATATTTGTGGGGAACTCCGGCTCTCTTCATGTCCTTGAAGTTCTTGGAAAGGTCAAGAAGGTATCTGATCTCTGCGGAAGAATAGTCAAGAAGCTTGAGATAGCTTCTTCCTCTTAAATTAACGCCCATTGTAATTATCTCCTTTTCATCTGTCCGCTTCTGCCAAAGCGGACTGTTTTTAAATTTGGTTTGCGCCCGGTTGATAATTTTTCAACTACCGTACACACTTATTCTAATACATTTTTATATTTTCAGTGGGACATTTGACATTCTCATTTATGGATTTTACAACAAATTAACCTGCCGAAAACCGTAAAATTTACCGCTTTTAAGCTTTTGCGGTCATATTTTTTATAGAAAAATGCCAATCCTGAGATGGCAGAGCAAATTTATAAAATGCGTTTATTTACAAAAAAATCTGCACTTTTTGTCTCATTTAAAAGACACACACTCCCAAAACCGCTTGATTAAGCCATTTTTCCATGAATAATTTATGCACACCGTGCATGCATAAATGTCCGATGTCAAAAAAGGGCCAATCTGCAAAGCTTTTTTGTCCTTTAAGGGGCAAAGGGGGCAGAAAAAAGCTTTATTTTTCACATTCTGAAAGCATATTTTCTCCCAGGGATTCGTCCTGAAGCCACACCCTCTTTTTAAATTCCGACGGCATCATGACCTTGTCCTTCACAAAATTTCTGGTGAAGGTTTTGGCGTTGTTGTAGCCCACCTCAACGGCTATGTCAAGTATGGTTTTATCGGTTGTCAAAAGCAGCTTGCAGGCGTGGTTTATCCTTATGTAATTGAGAAATTCCGAAAAGGTTTTTTCCACCTGGCTTATAAGGGCCTTGTTTATGTTCATAGCAGACATATCGAACCTTTCCGAGAGCTGCTTTATGCTTAAATCCTCCGTGTGGTTCCTGTATATATAGCTTATAAGGGAATATACCTTTTTGCTCTCCTCCACATCGCATATTTTGCTTATTTTGCGATAGGTTTTTCTGTAATCGTTTATGTTTGTGCCCATTCTGGCCTTAAAAAGCTTGGAAAGATGGGAGGCGTCGGAATAGCCCACTATTTCAGAAAGCTCGGAAACTGTAAGGTCGGTGTATAAAAGATAGTTGGAAACCCTCACAAGGCGCATCTCGTGGCAAAGCTGCCCCACCGAAAGACCGGTCAGCTGCCTTATATAATGGCTCACGGTGTTTTCGCTCAGATAAAATATCTTTGAAAGGGATCTTGCGGATATGTCCTCGCTCAGGTGGGTGTAGATGTATTGCAGTATTTCCTCCTTGTTGAATTCCTGCTTTTCATCCTCAAAGGAGCCCTGCATTCTGAAAAATTCCAGAATAAGGCTCACCAGCTTGTTTATCACATATGCATTGGAAAGCTTTTTGGGTGTTCCGGTCTGAAGGGTGTCCTTTGTGCCCACCTCCTCACGCAGATCGAGAAATATCTCCTTTATCATCTGATACTGCCTTTTCTGGCATTTTATCTCCGGGTTTTTCTTTATCTCCTCAAAAAGCTCGGGAGAGTCGCTGAGGCTTCCGCACAGTGATTTTATAAGCATACTGATGGAATCGAAATGGTATACCACTATATAATATTGCAGCGGCACCCTTACCTCCTGTATCTCGGTTATTTCCCAGGGAAGAACTGCCACAAGCGAGCCGGGCTTAAGATGCACTGTCCTTCCGTGTATCCTGGCTGTGGCATCCCCCTTGTTTATGAGCCAGAATCTAGCCTCCTGATGTATGAGCGGCTCGGTGGGTTTGTTTATCACCTCCATGTTGAATGTGCAAAGCCTGTTCAAGGATATATTCGATCTCCATTCACTTTGCAGCTTTACCAGTTCTGTCATTTTTGCACCTTCTCTCTCAATATATAGATTATACGATTCATAAGGAAAGTTCGTAAACAAAAAGTTAACAATCAAAATTTTTCTTTTATTTACTTAATCACATCTTCCTGCCCTTATTTTTTTCAAAATGGTGCAAAATGCTGCGATTTCTAAAAAAAATCTAAAATTTGTTGACAAATTCTTTCTAAATGTTTAATATATAAAAAGACTTCTTTATGCTGTCCTTTCGGGTTTTTCTGCCAGAAAATCCGAAAAAATCAATATGTCTGACAGTGCCTCTGCCGTATGCCCGGATCTTTTCTTTTTTTATGGAGGTTAGTCATATGAGTGCTATACAAAATTTTGTAGAAACTGTCGCTAACTTTGTGTGGGGAGTTCCCATGCTTGTTATCCTGGTTGGCGGCGGTATTTTTCTTACCATACGCTTAGGTTTCTTCCAGTTCATAAAGTTCCCCTATATCTGCAAGCAGACCTTCGGAAAGATGTTTGCAAAAACCGAGGGCGAGGGCACAGTTTCCGCCTTTGGCGCTGCCTGCGCCGCTTTAGCATCTTCCATAGGTGCAGCCAACATTGTAGGCGTTCCCACCGCTATTGCAATAGGCGGCCCCGGAGCTGTTTTCTGGATGTGGCTGGTGGCTTTGGTAGGCTGCGCCACCAAGTTCTCCGAGGTTGCTCTGGGAGTTAAGTACAGAGAAAAGAACGAGGTTGGAGAATATGTAGGCGGACCTGCTTACTATTTAAAGCACGCCTTCCCCGGCAGCTTCGGCAAGTTCATCGCCGCATTTGCAACCTTCTCCCTCATGATCGAAATAGTTCCCTCCATCGCTACACAGTCCCTTTCTGTTTGCTCAACAGCAACCGAAATCGGAATCCCCAAGATTTTATCCGCAGGTGTTCTCCTTGCTGTAACAGCTCTGGTTGTATGCGGAGGCATCAAGAGAATTGCACAGATAACAGAGAAGATGGTTCCTGTTATGGCAATTATTTATGCAGGCTGTGTAATTGTTATTTTGGGCTTTAATGCAAAGCAAATCCCCGAGGCCTTCGGCCTTATCTTCAAGGGCGCCTTCACAGGCACAGCCGCTGTGGGCGGTTTTGCCGGCGCAGGTCTTGCTGCCTGCATACGCTGGGGCGCTGCAAGAGGCTGCTATTCCAATGAAGCAGGCATGGGCACAGCTCCTTATGCTCACGCAACAGCTACAACAGACCATCCTGCCCGTCAGGGCTTCTGGGGCATCTTTGAGGTGTTCTGCGATACAATAGTTATCTGCACACTCACTGCACTTATGGTTCTTACAACCGGAGTTTGGCAGCTTGAGGGCGCTACACCCGATCAGATGCCTGTAAAGGCTTTCGCAGTTGTGTTCGGTCAGGGCGCAGGCGGTGCGATCCTCTCTGTCTGCATACTTCTCTTCGTGCTTTCCACCGTTCTTGTGCTGGTATTTTACTGCGAGAAGAACGCAGAGGCTCTCTTTGGACATAAGTTCTCACTGGTAATGAGAGTAGTTTGCTTTGCAGCCATCATCTACGGTGCGTTTGCCGATGTTTCCAAGCTTTATGCATGGCTGGACTTCCTGCTTATGCTCATGATAATCCCCAACATGGCAGGTCTTATCATTTTAAGCGGCGAGGTTAAGGAGTTAAAGGATGATTTCTTCTCCAACAAGGAGCTTGTAAACAAGTAATTTCAATGGCCTTTTAAAAGGGTGCGCCAAAGTGCGCACTCTTTTTTTATCTTAAAAATTATACCCCTTGTTTTAATTTTGGCATTGAAAATGTCAAGCCCTTTGCTCCTTAATCAGATAAGGCTGCTTAAAAAGGACACTGCTATGCCCTCAATTCTCACAAGTGAAAGATTGCTCCCTGAGATGATGATGGGCTCATATGCCGGATTTTCCGCATTAAGCACCAGAGAATCCGGATATTTGTAAACCCTCTTCAGTGTGGCTTCGTTGTCTATAAGCACAACGCCTATCTGTCCGTTTTCTATCTGCTGTGTGCTTTTTACAAAAACTATGTCCCCGTCCATTATTCTGGCATTTATCATGCTGTCACCCTTGCACCTGAGGCAAAAGTCCGCCCTTATGTTTAAGGGGGCAGGTATATAATCCTCAATATTCTGCTGTGCAAGTATGGGCATGCCGCAGGCGACAGTTCCTATAAGCGGTATCATTCTGCTGTCTGAAAAGCGAGCTGAGGCTGTTTTATCCTCCATAAGCTCCATGGGAGAAATATCCAGCGCATTTGCCAAAAGCAGCAGCTTATCCCTCCTCATTTCCTTTATTGCGCCCGATTCCCATCTGGAGATGGTCCCCTCGCTGACATTTGCGCATAGGGCAAGCTGTTTCATGCTCATGCCCTTTTCTATTCGCCTCTTTTTGATAATGTGCCCTGACATATTAAAACTCCTTTGCAATTAAAGCAGCATCAAGCCTGCACCTTATGTAAAATTTTGAAGCCGTAAGGCTCAATGTTAGCTATATTATACCACAAAGTTGCGTAAATGCAAGGCGATATTTACAAAATTTTCTAAAACACTTGATTTTATGGGAAAATCCACTTATAATAACTTGCATAAACGCAAGAAGCTGAAAAAATAATTGTTTTACGGAGGTTTTGATGTTCCAAAAGCTGCTGCTTAAAGAAATTTTGAAGAAAAGATGTGTGCCTGAGGATTTTTTATCCTCCATATCAAAAAATGCAAGGGCGTGGGATATGTGCCAAGCTTGTAAATCAAACGGGCATTTTCTTAAAATAAACTTTGAGGAGGAAAAGATTTGCAAAAAGAGGATTTGAAGGAGTTTATATTTCTTAAAAGAGAAGTACAGCAGTGCGATTCTGAATTGAAGCTTTTAAAAAGGGCAGCCCTTGAGGATTCCTGTCTGATAAGAAAAATCTATCCTTTGGAGCAAAGGCTGCTGAAGCTTAAAGCAAGTGCGCTTAAAAAAGCAGATGAAATAGTTGAATACATTGAGCAGTGCCCTGAATCCTATATGAGACAGATATTGACATTGAGGTATTTAAAGGGCTTTTCGTGGGAAAAGGTGGCATTTAAAACAGGCGGCAGAAACAAGGGGGACACCATAAGAAAAATGGCTGAAAGATACATACAAAAAAGTATTAAGTCCGCACAGGCTAAAAAGCAGGAGGGGGCTTAAATTCTCACGCAGTATAAATTAAATCTAAAGTTAAGAGTAATTTTTTAAGTCTGCGCAGGCTAAAAAGCAGGAATAAGATTAAAAATTTTCACGCAGTGTAAATTAAATCTAAAGTTAAGTGTAATTTTTTAAGTTTGCACAGGCTAAAAAGACGGAAGAAGCTTAAAAATTTAACACAAAACCAATTTAAAAATCAGAAGGCTTTGAAGGCCTGAATTTTACAGAGTACATTCATGTGCTCTGTTTTTTTACGGAAAAATTTTATTTTTGAGACAATTTGTCCTAAATATCCGTTTTTTAGAGCTAAGATAAAGTCAGAAGGGAGGTGAGAGCAAATGAAGGAAAGGCCGCTGAAAAAACTTAATTCAAAGCATGAGGCTTTTATAAGTCTTATCTTTGAGGGCGAGCAGGCGGAGGATGCCTTTAAGCTGGTTTTTGAGGAGGATAAGGATGCCTTTTTAAAAGCACAGGCGCTTCTTTCTGATCCTCTTATAGGCAAAAGGCTTTCTGAAAAAAGAGAGGAGGCGCTTGAGAGGGAAAAAAGAAACGCCCTTAAAACAAGGGAGAGAATAATAAGGGAGCTGGAGGCGGTGGCATTTGCTGATATAAACGACTTTCTTCCCTTTATGGAGGGCATTGACGAAAAGGACGGCAGCTATTCTTTAAAGGATATACCCAGAGAAAAAAGAGGTGCGGTTGCCTCTTTGACAAAGGGCAAGGGAGGAATAACCTTAAAGCTTAATGACAAATTCAAGGCCATTGAGCTTTTGGAAAAGCAGCTTTCCTCCATAAGAGGAGAGCAGGAAATTCAAAAGGGGGATGATGAAATAAATGTCAGCATAAAGGTCTGCTGATTTTCATTATGAATTTTGATTTCAATATAACACAAAAGCAGCAGCAGTTTATCCAAAGCGAGGAATTTGAGGTGCTTTTCGGAGGCGCTGCCGGCGGAGGCAAAAGCTATGGCCAGCTTATTGACGCCCTGCTCTTTGCCTTAAAATATCCAAGGTCCAAGCAGCTTATATTGAGAAGAACCTTTCCGGAATTGGAAAAATCTCTGGTGAGGGAGCATCTTAAGCTGTATCCTAGGGAGATTTACACCTATCATCCCTCTTTTCACAGCGGAAATTTTAAAAACGGCTCCATTTTGGATTTCGGCTATTGCGACAACGAGACGGATGTTTTCAAATATCAGTCCTCTGAATATGATGTGATCCGATTTGATGAAGCCACCCACTTTACAGAATTTATGTACCTTTACCTAATATCCCGCTGCCGAGGTGCAAACAAATTCCCAAAGCAGATAAAATCCTCCACCAATCCGGGGGGAGTCGGACACGAGTTTTTCAAAAAAAGATTTATTGATGCCGGCCCCTGGAACGAAAGCTTTGAGGGTGTGGGCGGAAAAAGAATTTTCATACCCTCGAGGGCAGAGGACAACAAATTCCTTATGGAAAACGATCCCAATTACATAAAAAGGCTGGAAAATCTCTCACAGAAGGAAAAACAGGCACTTCTTTACGGCGACTGGGACATTTTTGAAGGCAGGTTCTTCCCCGAATTTAAAAGGGAAAGCCATGTTGTAAAGCCCTTTGACATACCTAAAAGCTATCGCAGATATGTCACGCTCGATTACGGCATGGATATGCTGGCTGTCATATGGATAGCCGTGGATGAAAGGGGGTATTCCTACTGCTACAAGGAGCTTTACGAGGGCAGGGACAACAGCATGGGAAAAGATAGAAGAGGACACATTGTGTCAGAGGCGGCAAAAAGGATAAAGGAGGTAAATGACGGAGAAAAAATATATCTGTTTCTGGCACCTCCTGACCTTTTCAACAGAAACAGGGACACGGGAAAAAGCACGGCGCTTATTTTTTCACAGCTGGGCATACCGCTTGTCAAAACCTCCAACAACCGCATAAACGGCTGGAGAAGCGTGAGGGAGGCACTGAAGACGGAAGTTGATGAGCAGGGGGTTAAAAGACCTAATCTCATGATATTTCCACAGTGCAGCAACCTTATAAGGTGCATGGGCAGTTTGCAGTATGACAGTAAAAATTTTGAGGATGCCGCTGTTTTTCCCCACGAGATCACACATATGCCGGACGCCTTGAGGGGCTATTGCGTTTTTAACCGAGGGAGCATGAAGGGCAAAGCCGACAAAAAAGATTTTATAAAGGATAATTTCAGATTTGCTCAAGAGTCTGACGCTTTGGGAAGGGGGGATGAGATTGTTGTTTTTTGATGTGCTGCTTATTTTAACCCTGCTTTTGCAGCCCTTTTATATCTACCTTGCCTACCGTGTGGGAAAGGGTGAAGAGCTGCGCTTTAAAATCCGCCTTTTTAAGCATTCTGAAAGGGAGCTGACAAAGGAGGAAAAAAGAGAATTGAAGGAGTGGAAAAACATTTTGAATTATGACGGTACAAAGGAAAGTCAGGAGGAGATCTATTGACAGAGGACAGAGAAAATATATGGCAGAAGTATGAAAGGGGCAAGGAGCATCACTATGGCTGTCAGATGTATTCACAGATAGATAAGTTTCACCACTTTTTCTGCGGCGACCAATGGTATGGCCTCAATGTTTCAAAAGAGAGAAATCTGCCTGTTTTGAACATCATAAAGCCGGTGGGAAAATATAAAATTTCCATGATAGCGCAAAACAGCCTTTCGATAGTTTATTCCTCTATGGGGGGCAACAGCAATGAGGTGGTGAGCGCTTTGAATGTTCTGGCAGAGAGCATATGGGAAAAATCCAAGATGGATATGCTCATGTGGGAATGTATCAAAAACGCCTACATCGCAGGTGACCATTACGCCTATTGGCACGATGACAGGGACCAGTTTGAAGGAAGCGTGAGGGCAAATATATTCCCGTCGCTAAAATGCCGGCTTGTAAACGCCACATCCATCTATTTTGCCGACGAGCAGAACAGCAACATTCAGGAGCAGGAATATATAATAATCTCCGAGAGGCTGCCGGTTTCAAAAATAAAGGAGGAGGCAGAAAAAAACAATCTTTCAAAAAGAGAAATTGCGCTTATAAGGTCTGACGAGGAAACAGACACCCATCTGGGGGAAGCTTCAAGGGAGCAGGTTAAGACAGATGAGGGAAAATGCACCTCGCTTTTATACATGACCAAAAAGCAGGGCGTGGTTTATTTTGCAAGGTGCTGCAAGGATGTGGTATATAAGCCTCTTACAGCCTTGACAGGTCTGGATTTTTACCCCATAGCAGGGCTGAGGTGGGAGACTTTTCCCGGGACAGCCCGAGGAATTTCCGGTGTAAAGCAGATGATACCCAACCAGATAGCCATAAACAAGGACCTTGCATGGATAGGCACTGTTCTGCAGTCCTCTGCCTTTCCAAAGCAGGTGGCTGTGGAGGATTCTGTTTCAAATCCCGAGGCTTTGAATGTGGTGGGAAGCACCATAAGGCTTAAAGGCGGCACTGTGGATGATGTGAAAAAGGCCATAGGCTATATAAGCCCTGCACCTATAAGCTCCGACGCTTTAAGATATTACCTTGATGTTTTGAACATAACCAGAGATTTGGAGGGGGCGGGCGATGCAGCCTTAGGCTCGGTTGACCCCACAAAGGCATCAGGGGAGGCGATAAAGGCTGTAAGGGATCAGGCAGCCATATCCTTGAATGAGCAGATGGCTCTTTTCAAGCAGTTTGTAGAGGACAACGCCATCATCTGGCTGAAGCTGATATGCGCAGGAAGCGTAAATGGCCTGGGAATATTCAAGGACAACAAGCTTATGAGGTTTTCCCAAAGGCAGATTAAGGAGGCAGAGATAAGCGTCAGGATAGATGTGACGCCTGTTGACCCCTATTCCAAAACTGCAAGGGAGCTTCTTTTAAAGGAGCTTTTCAAGGCAGGGGCGATAGATTTTTCCGAATATGTATATTCTCTTTCGGACAGCTCCTCCATGCCTAAGGATAAGCTTAAAAATATAATTGAGGAGAGAAGGAGGAAAAAGGATGAAGAGTGAAGGCTGCTGTGACATAGAGCCGATAATAATTTCTTCAAGGCTTGTTCTGGACGGGGATGATTCCCCCACAACAAAAACAAGGGCCTTTACGGTTCTTACAATGCAGTGCATAAATCCCCAGTGCCCAAATTTCAGAGGCACATGGGAAAACAAAATAGAAATGGAAATAGGAGGTTAGGGAAAATGGAAAAGGAGAGGATGCTCTCAATTTCAAAGGAGGAGGCTTTGCCAAAAGACCTTATTGAAACAAAAGAGGAGGATGAGCTTATGGATGAAAGGGACATGGAGATAATAAGGCTCATGCAGGAAAACGAGGCCTTGAGAAGAAAAGAAACAGAGCGCATTTTGGAGGAGGATCTTCAAAAGGTGAGAAGCCTTGATCCAAAGATAGGCAAAATAGAGGACTTGGGGGAGCTGTTCATCGCCCTGAGAGCCAACGGAATATCCTGCAAGGAGGCTTACAGGGCGGTTGCAGCCATAAATGACAAAAAGGAGATACCCCAGATGGGAGATGTGCTCTCCTTTAAGGAGGAGAGGGACTTCTTTACCCCGGATGAGGTAAAGAGCATGACAAAAGAGGAAATAAAAAAGAACTATGACAGAATAAGAAAGAGCATGTCAAAGTGGAAGGCTTAATTTGAGAGAGGAAGGATGATTTTATGGGTTATAGAAATTTTGTGCCTGCTGTGTGGTCTGAAAGCATCGAGAGGGAATTGGAAAGAACGCTGGTATTTGCACAAGACTGCAACAGACAGTATGAGGGAGATGTGAAAAAGGCAGGTGATTCTGTCAGGATTCTGGCTGTGGGAAAGCCTACGGTCACATCCACCACCGACCCCGAGATAGCTTTGGGAAAGGCAGAAAACATAGAGGATACCGCCGTGACCATGAAGATAAGGCAGATAGCCTATTACAACTATAAGGTGGATGACATAGACAAGCGCCAGTGTGTGGGAAATGTGATGGACAGCCTCTCAAAGGAAACCACCGAGGAGATGGGAAATGTGGTGGACAGATATATAGCCGATTTGGCAAAGGACCCTATGGCCTTGAAGGATTCTCCGGATGCCTATGTGGTCAACAAGGACAACATATTATCAAAGATAGACGACGCTTTAAGAAGGCTTTATGAAAATGATGTAAACCCCATGAGCGAAATTGTGCTCACTGTTTCACCGAGGTTTTATATGCTGTTGAAGCAGGCGTATTTTGCCCTTTCCACCGACAATGTCAAGCTTATGGAAAACGGCAGGGTGGGAAGATACGGCAATGTGCAGATAAAGATGAGCAACAACATAGCCGTGGACAAAGGCGGAAATGAGCTTTTGATGCTCAGGACAAAAAGGGCGATAGCCTATGTAAACCCTTTGACACACACAGAGGCATACCGCCCCGAGGAGGGCTTTTGCGATGCGATAAAGGGCTTTATGCTCTTTGATGCAAAGATAGTAAGACCTAAGGAAATGATAGTTTTGAATGTAAAATACAGCTAAGGAGGCTTTTATATGGCAGTTACAAAATTAAAGATAACAAGGGTTGGGGATTTTAACAAGCCGGTGGATATACCGGCAGCCACAGCCATAGGCGCAGATGGCATGGACATAGATTTTTCCGGCAGGGACTGCGACATTCTTCTGTCTGTGACAGGTGCAGAGGCAACAGTAAAGGCGGGCAATTCCATAGCAGGGGCTGCGGATCTCAAGATAGGCGCAGGAAAGTGCGTTGTTTTGGATTCCGGCTGCTTTAAGAACGTAAGAGGCCCCCACAAGGGCTGCGTGTTCATAACCGGAGCCTCTGCCGGTGTAAGCGCTGTGGAGCTTTTGTAGAAAAAGAGGGAAAAAACTCTTAGAAAGGAGTGTGAAGCTTTTATGACATGGGGAGAAATCAAAAAGCAGTGCATACAGCTGGGCTTTATGAAGGAAAGGGATTTTTTGAAAAAAAGAGAGGCCTTCTTTTCCTCTGCCAACTGGGCACAAAATCAGATTGCCATGTATGTAAAGCCCATAATCAAAAAGCTTGCCGTAAATTCAAGAGCTCCCGAAAATGTTCTGAGGGAAAAGGAAAACTCGTATAAAACAAGGCTGTATGAGGGAGAGCCGATAGTCTTTCACAGCCTTTGGGCCAGGGCATTCTGCTTTCAGTGTGACGGAAACGGCATCTGCAAAATAGAGGACGACGATGGGGAAAGGGTTATAACCCTTTCCTCCCACAATGAATTTAAAAATTACAGGGGCTTTTGCAAAGGGAAATTGAAAATCACTTTTTCAGGAGAATACGGCTATCTTATAAGAAACGTGGCAGCTTACGGGATAACATTTTCTGACAATGAGGAGGATATCCCCTTCTGTGACGAATATATAAGCTATGATTTTAAAAAGATTGATGCTGCCTTTATGGGCTTTGCTGACAAAAGGCCAATCCTTAAAGGCAGCAGCAAGGAGGAGGAAATAACCGATTACAAGCTGGAAAGCAGCAGCATACTCAAGCTTAGAGGGGACCAAAGAGGTCAGTTTGAGGTGTGGTACAGGGTTTATCCCACGCCTATCACGGCAGATACACCCGATTCCTTCATCATGGAATTTGAGGACAATGCCTGCGGAATAATACCCTATCTCATGGGCTTCAGGCTTTGGCTGGACGATGATATGCAAAGGGCGGTTTTATATCAAAATACGGCTGAGGACCTTATAGACAAGCTCATGTCCTTCAGCTTCACAGATACACCTCCAAA
The DNA here is from genome assembly GCA_020024215.1 of Oscillospiraceae bacterium. GTDB lineage: Bacteria > Bacillota > Clostridia > Oscillospirales > Ruminococcaceae > Yanshouia. The sequence goes on from JAHHUC010000014.1 coordinate 28,273, forward strand.
GGCCTTTGTAGATACGGAGGGAGCAATTTGGCTAAATTAAAAATACCCGCTTTGCAAAAGCTCAAAATAAAAAGAATAAATGAATTTCTGGGCGCGGATTTTTCAGAGGGCTCTGATATCTCCTGGTCAAGATCGCCCGATACGGTCAACATGATAAGGGAAACACCGGGAAAGGTGAGAAAATGGCCGGGCTTTAAAACAATGGAGAGCTTTCCTGCAAGAATAAACGGAGTTCACTTTTTCCATGACGGAACAAGATTTGTCCACGCCGGCACAAAGCTTTATGCAAACAAGCTCACTGCGGTTAACGGAATGAGGGATAATTTCAGCTCCTCCTGCTCTCTCAACGGCAAAATGCTTGTCTTTGACGGAAAAAAGGCTGTTGTTGTGGAAAAGCATCCCGACGGAAAGCTTGATGTAAGCTATGCCGAGGAAAGGGGAACCGTGCCTGTAACCATGATAGCCATGACCCCTAAGGGCGGCGGCGAGGTTTTAAACCCTGTGAATATGCTTTCTCCCAAAAGGGAGGTGAGGGTGAGATCCAATGACACAGACAGGATATTCAGGCTGCCCTATAAGGACCTTGACAGCACAGAGGTGATAGTCAAGGTGCTAAACGAAAACGGCTTTTTGGATGAGCTTAAAGAAAATGTAAATTTCACCGTTGACAGAACAATAGGGACCATAACCTTTACAAATGTCCCCCCAAAGCCCCCTGTGCCGGGGGAGGACAACATATACATAACACTTTCAAAGACAAACGAGCGCTATAAAAAGAACATAAATTCTGCCCTTTCCTGCATTGTTTATGGTGAGAACGGCTCCAGAAACAGAATATTCTGTGCAGGGGAGGGAAACAGGGACTATCATTCGGAATTTAACGATCCATTGTACTTCGGCGACACATCATACAGCATATTAGGCTCTGACTGCTCCAACATCATGGGCTATTCGGTGGTTGACGACAAGCTGGCGACACACCTTGATTTTTCCTATGACAAGACCACGGTCATTTTCAGAGAGGCCTTCACCTTGAAGGACAGAACAGAATTCAGAACCTGCAAAAGCTGTCAGGGGGAGGGGGCTGTGAGCCGCCACGGATTTGCCGTGCTTGACACAGAGCCTCTCTTCCCCACAAATCTTGGAATTTATGCGGTGGCTGTATCTGATTATACATCCGAGCGCTGCGGGCAGAACCGCTCCTTTTATATAAACAAAAGGCTTAAGGAGGAAAATTTGAGGGATTCCTTTGCCTGCCTTTACAAGGATTTTTATATGCTGGCAGCAGGCGGCAAAATATTTGCTTTAGACGGTATGCAGGTTTCAAGACAGCCGGATATGCCCTATTCCACAAGGCAGTATGAGGGCTATATAAGGGAGGGAACCGGCGCAAGGATATTGTGGGAGGAAAATTCCTCGCTTTACTTTGGCACCGAGGACGGCAAGGTGAAAAAATTTTATGACGGCTTAAACGGCAGCAAGGATTATAACGATGACGGCAGGGGCATTTCGGCAAGGTGGACAACACCCATATTTTTTGGGACGGATTTTAAAAACAAAAAGAAAATAAGGAGCATAAACGCCCTCTTAGGCTCCGCAGCTGCCACATCATGCCGTATATGGGCGGTGTATGACGGGGAAAAGGAGCTTATCTGTGATTACAGCGCTCAGGGCAGATATTTTTCCTTTGACAGCCTCACCTTTTCAAAGATGACCTTCAGAACCGACAGGACACCCCAGAAAATAATAGAAAGGCTTTCGGGAATAAACCCCGAAAACGGCATTTATTTCATATTTGAAAACGATGTTGTAAACGAGCCCTTCTCGCTGGAAGAAATCTCATTTGAATACAGAGAAAAGAGGTAGGAATATGGACAGTGCATTTGAATACAGCAAAAAAGGACCATTTTACAAATACAATAAAAGCTCGGGCAGCTCTGTTGCAGGGTCATCAAGACGCCACGGCGGAAGCAGCGGCAGCTTTAAGGGGGGATTTGGCGCTTCAAAGCCCAACTATCCCAAAAGCAAGACATATAAGACACAAAGCTTAAAGGAGCCTTCGGTTCAAAAAAAGAAAAAAAGCTCCCCAAAAGCCTCTCACAGCACAGCATATAAGAGAGAAAAGCCCTCTTATACAGGCAAAAGCGGCTATACAGTGTATATAGACGGCTCCAACTGGGGCAGCTCGGACAGCATCCCCTATATGCCGGATTTTTCCTTTGACATAAACCCCTATAAGGAGATGCTCTCAGAGATGGAAAAGCTGCGCCAGAAAAATCTGGAAATAGGCAAAAAGGCGCTTTCAGACGAGGCGGACAGCTTTTTCAGAGAGGCGTATATAAATCATTCAAGGAGCATGAACTCACTTGATGAAAAGCTTTTCAACGCAGGCTCAACAGGCGGTCTTTCAGAGAGCACAAGGGCATATATGGATGCCTCCTATAAAAATGCCTTGAGGGACATAGAAATGGAAAAGCTTAAAAATATAGGCGCACTTCAGGCAGAATATGCACAGGGCTCTGCCAAGGATCACGCCATGACTATGGATAAGATATCAAAGGAAACAGATAGGCTAAGAAGCGAAAAGAGAGCCTATGAAAAAATGCTGGAGGAAAGGCTTTATAAGGAAAGAAGGGCAGAGAGAGAATTTAAAAGACGGCTTTATGAAAGGTATTATGATTTTTAGGGGGGATAGGCATTGGAGCAGCTTTTGAAGATAACTCAAGAGGAGCTGACAGATAAGAGGATAACCGGGCTTGAGGATACGCCCGGGCTTTCCGCAACAGCCATGCAGGCGAGGTTTGATGCTCACCCTGACAGAAACACAGAGGTGATAAACGAAAATGCCAGAAGGCAGGATTTGAACAACGCAGAAATTTTAAAGGAGCTGACAGCTGCCAAAAATGAAATTTCCAAAAAGCAGGACAGCGTTTTGGGCAAAAATCTATCTGACGAAAATTTTACACTGGAGGAAAAAAACAAGCTTTCAGCCATTGAGGAGGGGGCAAACAATTTTGAGCTTGTCCCTGCCACAACCGTCTTTTTAGGCGGTGTAATGGTGGGAGACGGCTTGGAAATTTCCGGCGAGGGGGTTGTTTCTGCCAAAGGTCATGAGGAGAGAATAAAGAAAAGCGAGGCTGCACTTTTAAAAAAGGTGGACATACAGCAGGGCAAGGGGCTTTCGGAGGCGGATTTTACCAATGAGGAAAAGGAAAAGCTCAAAGGCGTGGAGCAAAATGCCAACAATTACAGCCTGATGCCTGCAACAAGCTCCTGCTTAGGGGGCATAAAGGCCGGGGAGGGAGTTGAGATACTTTCTGACGGAACCTTAAATGTCAATGTGAAGGGCTCCTCCTATGATGACACCACCATCAGGCAGAGCCTTGACCAAAAGGTGGACAAGCAGGAGGGCAAGGGGCTTTCGGAATCCGATTTCACCAAATTGGAAAAGGAGGGCCTCACAAGGCTTTTGGACAATGAAGCAATAAGCCTTGAGGCTGCTCCCACCAGCAAAACTCCTGCAAAAAATGTGGGGACCTTGGGTGTTTTAAAGGAAAAAACAGGCTGCCGGCTTTATTTTTTGAAGAATAAAAGGTATGTACATTCCCCTGTGCTTCCTGCGTCAAACGAATATACCTGGGAGGAGATAACAGGAAAATCCGGAAAGAGCAGATCTTACAGTGTGCTTATATCAAAGCCGGATTTCAATGACTGGGGAAGCTCGGCGCCCTTTGAGAAAAGCTTTCTTGTAAACGGCATGAGCGAAAACGGGCTTTTGCTCTATTCTCTTGAGGATGACACGCCAAAGGCTATGGCGGAATTTCAAAAAATAACCGCCGTAAATTCTGCAAAGGACAGGATAGATGTGATATGCCAAAATCAGGAGCTTTCAGATGATATAAACATAAGAATCGAGGTGATAAGCTGATGTCCTATGGCTTTAAAATATCAAAGGCGGCAGAGCCGTTTATATACGAGGTGAAAAATTTTACAGCTTCAAGCGCACAGCCCTCTGACATTTTTCCTTTTTTTGTAAGCCTTTCTGACGATTTTTTTCTTGCTGACGGATTTTTTTACATAGTAAAGGCGCTGCCTGTAAAGGGAAATTCCAGATTGTGCAATGCAGGGGTATCTGTTTTAAGTGTGGATAAGGGAAGCCTCAAGCTGGGCCTTTGTGAAAATCCCTTTGCAGATGACGCAACACCCCTAGAATTTTCCGTTTACAGAATACCTGTGATTTTTTCTTTAAAATCCTTTTGTGTGTTTTCTCTCTAAAATCCGAACAGAAATCGAAACCTATCATAAAATAATAATGAAAGGAGGAGCTTTATGCAAAATATATTCTGGAATTACAAGCTGGAGGGCTTGGGCATATCAGCCTTTATATCAGCCTTGGGAACATTTGTCACTTTCCTTTTGGGCGGATGGGATAAGCCTCTTCAATTTCTTCTGCTTCTCATGCTTTTTGATTTTATACTCGGCAGCCTTAGTGCGTTAAAAAACAGGTCTTTGGATTCTAAGGTGATGTTTTGGGGCGGAATCAACAAGATTCTGGTGCTTATGCTGGTGGCGCTGTCAGTTTTTATAGATTATTTTCTGCCTGCCGAGCAGCCCTTTGCAAGAACTGCGGTAATATTTTTTTACTGCGGCAGAGAGGGGCTTTCACTCATAGAAAACTGCGGACTTCTGGGCATGCCGATACCGCCCGGTGTGGCACAGTTTTTCAAACAGCTGAAGGATAAGGGGGATGAGAATTATGACAAGAACCAAAGGGATTGACGTATCCTATCACAACGGAAAAATTTCCTGGGACAGGGTTAAAAAGTCCGGCATGGATTTTGCCTATATAAGGGCAGGCTATTCAGGCTATGAGGGGGAAATTTACCGTGATAAAAGCTTTTTTGAAAATTATAAGGGCGCATCAGAGGCAGGGCTTAAGGTGGGGGCTTATATCTATTCCTACAACAAGGATGAGACATCGGCTAAAAGAACAGCCTCAGAGCTTGCAAAGCTTTTAAAGGGCAAAAGCTTAAGCCTGCCCGTTGCCTTTGATGTGGAGGAAACAAAAAAGGATATTTTCACCTCAAGGACTAAGGAGGAAAATTCCAAGCTTTGCCTTTCCTTTTTCGAGGAATTGAAAAAGGAGGGTATGCAGGGTATGCTTTACACCTATACTAGCTTTCTTTTAAACTATCTCAATGTGGATATGCTAAAAGAATATGACCTGTGGATAGCCGATTACAGGGATAAAACAGGCACAAACTGTCCCTATAAGGGGGAATTTGCTATATGGCAGTATATGGGAAATGAGGGGAGATGCGACGGCGTAAACGGACCCTGCGACCTAAACTATTGCTATAAGGACTATTTTGGAAATGAAAATTTCAAGGAGAAATATTCCCTTTTAAAATCAGAGCTTGGCAGAGTTCTTAAGGAATATTAAGAAAAAAACCGCTTCTTTTAAAGGAGCGGTTGCTTTTTTGCATTTTTTATGTATATATGCATCCAAAAAACAAAAAAGCCTGTCCCCTCATATATGTTGAAATCTCCGAAATTTTAAATTTGTGACAGCAAATTATTTGCAAAAATCCTTTCATGGTGTAAAATAATAATAAGATTAGTATAAGGGGGAGTGGAGTTTGTCAAAAACTTGGAAAAAAATAAATCAGCTCATAGCCTCCAGAATAACAGCTGTTGCGCTTTTGCTCATTTTGCAGATAGCGGTGATTGTTCTGCTTATCGTAAAGCTATCCAGATATTTTGCCTTTGTTTATATGGGCTTCATGCTGTTGTCTCTGGCGGTGTTTCTTTATGTCATAAACAAAAATGACAACCCTTCCTACAAGCTGGCATGGGCTATACCCATAATGATATTTCCCCTTTTCGGAGGTATATTCTATCTTCTTTTGGGAAGCCATAAGGTGAACAAATATCTTCTCAGGCGCCTTTCTGAAATAGATACAGAGCGCCATCTCATTTTGGATGATATAAAATCCGACACCGACCTCATCAAGAGGGATTATGAGGCATATAGGCAGTCCAGCTATCTTAAAAACATGGGCTTTCCGGTTTATGAAAACACAGAGACTACCTTTCATCCCACAGGCGAGAGCAAATTTGAAGCGCTTGTAAAAAGGCTTGAAAATGCCAAGGATTTTATCTTCCTTGAGTATTTCATAATCGAAGAGGGCTATATGTGGAATACCATTTTGGAAATTCTGGAAAAAAAGGTGAAGGAGGGCGTGGAGGTAAGGCTTATTTATGACAGCTTTGGCTGTCTGCTTACACTTCCGGACAAATATTATAAAAAAATGAGGGAAAAGGGAATAAAGTGCATAGAATTCAACCCCCTCATACCTGTTGTCACACTTTTGATGAACAACCGCGACCATAGAAAAATAGCTGTTATAGACGGGGAATACGGCTTTATGGGCGGCATAAATTTGGCTGATGAGTATATAAACAAAATAGAAAAGTACGGCCATTGGAAGGATGCTGCCCTGGAAATACACGGCGAAGCAGTCAAGAGCCTGACCTGTATGTTCCTTTCCATGTGGCAGGCTGTCACAGGCAAAAAAGAGGATTATATGAGGTATATTTCAAAAACTGTACCCATAAGCTCTGCCGCAGGCTATGTCCAGCCCTATTGCGACAGCCCCTTAGATGACAATTTGGTGGGCGAGATGACCTATCTTAACATGATAAACAGAGCCGACAGATATATCTATATAAACACGCCCTATCTCATTATTGACAATGAGAGCATAACCGCCCTTACCCTGGCTGCAAAAAGCGGTGTGGATGTGAGGATAATAACCCCCCATGTGGCTGACAAGTGGTATGTCCATATGGTGACAAGGGCATATTATTCCCAGCTTGTTAATAACGGAGTTAAAATATATGAATACACACCCGGCTTTATCCATGCAAAAACCTTTGTGGCAGATGACGAAATTGCCACCGTGGGAACAGTCAATCTTGATTACAGAAGCCTCTATCTCCATTTTGAGTGCGGCATATGGATGTTTAAAACACCTGTTATAAAGGATATGAAGGAGGACTTTTTAAATACGCTCAAGGTATGCACTCCTGTTACAAAGGACAGCCCCCTGCTTAAAGCAAAAGGCTTCAAAAAGCTTTTGAGAGCTGTGCTTAGAATATTTGCCCCACTTATGTAAACTTGAAGGAATTGATATTATGAAGGATAAACTAAAGCTTGTGATAAAGGTTGCACTGCTTTCCTGCCTTTGTGTCGCACTTATGTACGGCACATATGTTTTCTTTTCAAAAAATATATCCTATGAAGAAAGCAGGCATCAGGAAAAGCAGAATGTTCCCCTGCCTGCTCTGACGCAGGAAAAAAGAACATCAGTTACCTTTGCAGCAGTCGGTGACAACCTTATACACGACAACATATATATGCAGGCAAAAAAGAGGGCAGGAGGCAGCGGCTTTGATTTTTCACTTCCCTATGAAAGGGCTGAAAGGTTTATAAAGGGAATGGATATCGCCTTTATAAATCAGGAAAGCCCCATAGCAGAGGATGTCTCTCCCCTTTCCGGCTATCCAAGGTTCAATTCCCCAAAAGCAGTAGGCGGGCATATTGCCGAAATGGGCTTCAATCTCATAGGAATTTCCAACAACCATATGCTCGACAACGGCGAGGAGGGAGCAATTTCCCATATGGATTTTTGGGAAAATCAGGGTGTGCTGATGTGCATGGGAATGTGGAGAAATCCCAAGGAAATGGAAAAGCCGCTTTTGCTTGAAAAAAATGAAATAACCTTTGGCTTTCTCCCCATGACAGAGCATACCAACGGGCTTAGCCTCCCAAAGGATTCGCCTTTAAGGTATATAAGGACAGACGAGTGGCAGCTTATAAAAAATCAGCTTGACATGATAAACAAGCAGTCGGATTTTCAGGTTGCAGTGATACACTGGGGCGTTGAAAACAGCCTTGATGCCTCCAAAGCCCAAAGGGATTTGGCAAAGCGGCTGTCTGATGAGGGAATAGATCTTATAATAGGCTCTCATTCCCACACCCTGCAGCCCATTGAGTGGATAACCGGGGAAAACGGCAGAAGAACGCTGGTTATCTATTCCTTGGGGAATTTTATTTCCAGCATGCTGGATAAGCAGAATATGCTGGGGGGCATCATGCAGATGACCATAGAAAAGGATTTTGCAGCAGATGAGACATATATAAAAAATGCCAGACTTCACCCCATAGTAACACAGTATGAGGGCAGAGACAGGAGAAATGTAAGGATAATACCCCTTGAGGAATATACAGATGAATTGGCTGCAAATCATGGTGTAAGAGCAGATTATCCTGAATTTTCGGTTGAATATTTAAAAAGCATAATCAGCAAAAATGTGCCCTATGAATTTTTAAACAGCGCACCTCTTAACCCCTGCTGAACAACAAAACAATAGCCGCCGTGTGCGGCCTTCCCCCGCTTTCTCCGCTTTCTTAAAAGAAAGCTTGCAAAGAATTTAATTTCGCACAGGTGAGAAAGATATTTGCATAACTTTTATGCCTGCGTATGTCAGAAAATAACATTTTGTCATGATAAGCACATTCAGGTTAGGATTTGTTTTTGCCAATTTTTTCTTTATGCCTTTTTCTGTTATAGAAAGCAAGAGGCGCTATTTAAGGAAAATTGATATCTTGCATATAAAATACCACGCTTTTTCGCTTTCTTCCGCTTTCTTAAAAGAAAGCTTGCAAAGAACTTAAATTCGCACAGGTAAAAAAGCTATTAGCAGAACTTAAATTCCTGCGTATGTTAGAAATTGACATTTTGTGATGTTAAGCACATTTAGGTTAAGCTTTAATCAATTTTTCTAGAAAAATTGTGGGGTTGGGGGCAAAGCCCCCCATTGCCCTTTGCACAAGCTTTAATTCCTGCACATCTTAAAATTTAGGAATCCAACAGCTCCTTTCCGTTTAGGATTGGGGCTGTTTTTCTCTGACCTTAAGTAAAACTTCAAAACTTTCAACCACTTCTTCTGCCTTTGGTTGAAAACTGTACAAAAAAAGAGAGCCGAAGCCCTCTTTT
>JAHHUC010000015.1 GCA_020024215.1 Oscillospiraceae bacterium
GTCTGATGCTGCCATTTCTGGCAGGGTCAGCTTTGCTGTACCCAAAACAGCAGAAAACGAAAAGTTTTCCACAGGTATAAGGGTAAAACCTGACCCCGGAGATTAAAAAAGGTCTGCCGCAGAATTTGCATTCTGCGACAGGCCCTTTTTTTATATATCCAAAATATCTATGGCGGTGATGCCGCTTTTCATAACCAGTCGTCTTAAAAATGGGGTGTAGAGGACAATGCTCTTTAATAGCTTTTCAAAAAGCTTCAGCCTCAATGTCCGTGTATTCTTTCTATAAAGCCTTGAAATTGTCTGCGGTGTAAAGGAGCTATTGTCCTTGGCTTTAAGAAATGCCCTTGCCAGCTCCAATGCTGTGAAAAAGCCATAGCTTATGCCCTCCAGCGAGCTGGGGCTTATAAAGCCGGCTGCCTCGCCCAATAGAAAAACTCCCTCGTTGTCCGAAAGGGAAATTTCCTTTAAGGATGAGGGTATATTTACAAGGCAGGCCTCAGTTTTGACAACCGGATTTTCCAAAAAAGAAAAGCCCTCTCTGCACAGCTTCTGCTTTAATTGTTCAAAGCCCTTTCTTCCCTTTTCCAAGGGAAGCGCCGCTCCAAAAAGGGTAAAGCCGTCCTTAGAGCAGCTCCAGGCGTAAGAATCGGTTATGGTTTCATCAAAAACAGAGAGATATTCCGCAGGGTATGCTTCGTTTTCAAACCACTGCTGAATACTTATATACTGCCTTATAGGGTTGTTGAAAAAGCTTCTTCTGACAATTGAATTGGCCCCATCTGAGCCTATCACAAAATTTGAGGCGACCGCCTTTATTTCGTTTTCGCGCTTGAATAAGGTTATGTATTTTTTGCCCTTAAAGGCGGCAGCTTCGCCCTTTTCAATTTTAAAAATGCCGACAGATACCCAGGAGCAATATAGCTTCACGCTTTTTGGGATAAGGGAAATCAGCCATTGGTCAAACCTGTTCCTATCCATATTAAGATAAAATCTCTGATAAAATCTGGTTATTTTGGCATTGAGATCAAGCGTCCTTACAGAAAAAATCTGAGGGGATACCAAAATTTCGGATGGGAGAGTGAGGCTGAATCTGGATAGCACCTTTTGGGCATCCGGTGAAAGAAGTCCTCCGCACACCTTTGAAAAGCCCTTTTCATCCTTAGAGCAGTCCTTGCTGCAGCTTGCCTTTTTGTCTATGGCAGCTATGGAAAAGCAATGCGACAGCAGCCTTGCCAAAGTTGAGCCTGCCGGGCCTAGGCCTATAAGGGCAATATCACTGTAATCCACCTGAATATTTTCTGATATCATTTTTAGCTTTTCAGAGTCCAGAGTATCTCCGCTTTTGCCCAAAGCCCTGACCGAAAATGTATTGCTGTTCATTTTATTCTCCCCTAATTGCTGTATTTTTAAAATTTAATGCCTGACATCAGCTCTTATCAATATAGTAAAAGCCAAAGGCGGATCAAATCCGCCCAACGGAATTTTATTCGTCGTCAGCTTCCTCTTCAGCTTGGCTTTGAGAGACTTCCTTTGATGAGGCAACCACCAAGGTGACAACATCTCTGGTTCTCATAATGGTGGCTCCAAAGGGTATGCTCACCTCAATGACAGTTCCGTCTGAAAATTCTGTGTCTGACCTTTCCTCCACCTTATAGGAAATATCCAAGCCGTTTAAAAGAAGCACAGCCTGGTCAAAGGGGGTTCCCTCCACCAAAGGCATTGTGGTTCTCTCGCTTCCCATGCTTATAAGAAGGACCACTGTATTGTGGTTTTTATCATACTCTGTCTTTGGCTTGGGATATTGGTCAACCACATTTCCCACAGGATAAATTTCAGAGTATGCCCTCTCGATTTCAAAGTTATAAAGGGCGGTGTAGCCCTTGTTCATCATTACCTCTTCCACACCCTTTCCTATAAAGGAGGGCACAAGCAGAATTGTATCCTCCTTGGACGATTCGCTTTCTGATTGTTCATTTTCCGATGATTGGGAAAGCAGTGCATCAGATGAGGGTGCAGGCTCCTTTTGCTTTATCATAAATGTTATGATTACCCCTGAGAGAATCGTCACGGTTATTGCCAAAAGGGCGCATAATGTGTAGAGGATTATTTTTGACTGCTTGCTGTCAGAGGCTGCGGCATTTTCCTCAGGCTGCTGCCTTTCTCTTATATGCCCCTTCATCTTAGGTGAGCTTACCACTATGGTGGTATCTCCTGCACCGTGGAGAAGGCCTATCCAAAATTCCTCTATTGTGCGGTATCTGTTTCTTATATCTACTGAAAGAGCGGTGATAAGTGTATTTGAAACATTTTCCGGACAGGAGGGATTAAGGCTCAAGGGCGGTATAAGATTCTGACTTCCAAAGCCCCGCTGTCTCCATTCAACGGGAGTTATCCCGGTGAGGCATCTGTAACATATGGCAGCAATTGAATAAACATCTGTCCAGCTTCCCTGCCAGCTGGCAGAGGAATACTGCTCAGGTGCGCTGAAGCCAAAATATAAGGTGGAATCTATCTCGCTTCCGTTGGTTCTTGCCGGAGGGATGTCAAAGCCGGTCAAAAGCATTGAGTCATCCTTGATTATTATGTTTTCAGGTGAAATTCCCCGATGATAAAAGCCGTCAGAATGCATTTTTCTAAGCGCCGAAATCACAGGGGACACCGCTTTTTTTAAGCTTTGCCAGTTAAGCTCCCCCTCATTTCTTGCAAGAAAATCCTCCAATGTTTCGCAAAAGCTCATATCCTCTGCATAATAGCAGGTTCCGTTTTCATAAAAGACCTCTATCGGGGCAAGTATTCCTCCTATATCCGCAATGGACATTATGTAGTCATAAAGCTCGTAAAAGTCTGATTTCAGGGACTTATACTGCACCTCGCAGCCCTTTTTGGCACACACGCTGCCGTCTTCATTTCTTTCCATGATGGCACGGGGAAAAAATTCCTTTACCTTTACCCGCCTGTTATCATTTAAGTCCTCGGCAAAATAGACCGCCGTTGAGCCGGAGCAATCTGTTTTTTCAAGTATTTTATATCTTTCCTTTAAGACAAAATCCTTTTTAAGAAACATTCCACACATCCTTTTTGTGTTTGTAAGCTAAGTTTACCAAAACAGGCATACTGTTTTCAATAGATAAGTTTTAAATAAATTCCATTTTGGCGTGCCCTTGGGGGTCCTTGCTGCTGTAATTGAATGAAACAGCTGTCAGTGCAGAATCTCTGTTTTGTGCATCCAGAATATTTTTGGGGAATAGGTCATAAAAAATATCTGCTTTTCTTGTTTTGGGAAGCCTTTCCTTTTTATAATCGGGCAATGCCCCCAAGGAGCAGTTTTCAGGAAGCTTTCTCAATGGCTCATGCAGACACAGATCCAAGCGCATCAGCCAGCTCAGCTTTTCCCTGTCAGCTCCTAAAGATTCTGCATAAGCATAGAGATGGTCATAAAATTCATATTTTGAAAGAGGCCTTTTGGGAAGCCTTTCACCCAGGCTTAAAAATATATCGAAGGGATCCGGGTTAAGCGTAAGTATATATTCCAGCTCCTTGGAAAATCTTCCGCTGTTATAATAGGTTTCTGTCATATCCTCCACCTTTTTTAGCCTTGACAGCTGTTCAAAGCTTATGCTGGGAGTTGAAAGTATCTCATAGGGTGCAAAGGGGGAGTATATAAGCTGCAGAGATTTTCTCTGCTTAAATAGAGTGCTTCCTCTCAAAAGCTTTAAAAAGCCCAGCTGGAGCATTTCCGGCTCCATGGCAAAAACCTCGTTAAAGCTCTGTTTGAATCTCTCAAAGCTTTCATAGGGAAGCCCTGCAATAAGATCAAGGTGCTGATGGATGTTTTTATAGCCTTTTATAACCCTGACATTTTCTTTAAGGCGCACAAGATCCGTTTTTCTCGCCACGGAATTCAAGGTTTTTTCACATGTGGACTGAATTCCTATCTCAAACTGAAAAAGCCCCACCCTTGCCTTTTTCAAAAGCTTCAGCGCCTTTTCTGTGGTGAGATCTCCTCCTATTTCCATCTGAAATGAGGTGTGTCCGTTGTCATGCTCAATAAGATATTCCCATATGGCATAGGCCCTTTCAAAATTGAGGTTAAAGGTTCTGTCCACAAACTTTACCTGCATACTCCCTGCATCCAAAAATTTTTGCAGATCCTCAAAAACCAAAGGAAGTGAACGATACCTTACCATAGTGTCGGCTGAAGAAAGACAATAGGCACAGCCAAAGGGACATCCCCTTGAGGATTCATAATAAAGCACGCGATCACAGAGCTTTTCAAGCCGGTCATAAGGAAAGGGCAGCTTATCCATATCCACAAAGGAATTTGCAGAATAAACCCCGCTTATTTGTTCCTGCTTCAAAACCTTGGGCAGTATATCCTCCCCCTCGCCTTTTATTATTGCACTGAACTGGGGATTTTTCTCCAAAAATTCCTCTGAATCAAAGCTGACCTCCGGTCCGCCTGCAATTATGACAGCCTCAGGGTGCAAAAGCTTATAGGCCTGTGATATTTTAAGCACATAATCAATATTCCAAAGATAAACGGAAAACATAAGCACAGACGGATTTTCCTTTTCGATTGAGCTCAGAATATCCCTCACAGGCTGATTTATTGTATATTCATGAAAGGCTGAGGGTATATCGCAACATTCCAATATCTTCTGAAGATATCTGACAGCCAGATTTGTATGGCTGTATTTGGAATTTATTGCAACAAATAAACTTTTTTCAACATTTTGCATTAAAATCACCCAAGATATTTTAATACATTTAATTTCAATTTGCAAATAGGCTATATCTACGTTAATAATAGTTTGGTATGATTTATAACAGTAGATATAAAAGGAGAGGTAGTATGTTGGATTTATATTTAGATATTTTATATTCAAAAATAAAATTTAATATTTACAAAAATATGTGCAGGGGCTTTGATGAGTCAGGTTCCCTGTCTCTTACCGAGGTGTTCTGTGCCGAGCTTATATGCTCCATGGAAAATCCCACTGTAAAGGAATTTGCCAAATTTCTTCAAATTTCCTCACCCAATGCCTCTTATAAAATAAAGAACCTTGTGGATAAGGGATATGTAAAAAAGGTGCGCTCAAAGGATGATAAGAGGGAATATTTTTTGAATGTGACAGAAAAATATTTAAGGCAGTATGGGACATCCGAGCATACTGCAAAGCTTATGGGAGAAAAAATAAGAAACAGATTTAAGCCGGAGGATGCAGAAAAATTTGAAGAGATGATAAAAATTATATCCGACGAGCTTGTGGAATAAAAGAGAAAGCCGTGCTTTTTGATTAAAAAAAAATCCAAATATCTTGCATATAAAGCCTTTTACTGCCATATATAAAACAAGGTGTATGCCAAAAAGCGGCATATGGATAGAGAGCGAGCTTAAAGGCTCTGATATTTTTTATTTAAAATGCTTATAAATAATATAAAAGGGATTGCTTTTATTAAAAAATGTGTTCTTTTATGATAGACAGTTATTTATTTTTCTGTCACTTATAAAAACAGCATATCAAAAGGCAAGCCCTTTGATTTTTTCTTGAGAATACTTAATAGATAAGCAAAATGAGGACACATTTTCAATCTGTGCCCTCATTTTATTTCTATTTGAATAGATTTTCAAAGAATTTCTTTATGCCGCCTGTTTCCTTCTTTACCTCTTCCTTTTCCTCCTCCTTAGGCATTTCAATTTCGTCGGTCTTTAATACAAACTTGTAGGTTGTCTCCATATTGTCTGCCTTATCGGTGTAGATGTCGTTTGCCTCTGCCATATCCTTTAAAACATCCTTGCGGGATACCATATCCTGAAGCTTATTTATCTTGTCTGTGTAATCATCAATAAGCTCATCTCTGTCTATCTCGTCAAGTGTGCTTACAATATCCTTGATTCTTGCAATATTCTCATCGTCCTGAAGCTTTCTCAATGTGTCAGACAAGCTTTCATTTTCGTCCAGCTGTTTTTTAAGTCTCACCAAAATCTCTATCATCTCAGGGCTGTGATCAAAGCTGTCCTTCACATTCTCATCCATGAGGTCTGCCTTCATAAGTGCAATGGTGGGATAAAGCTCCAAAAAGTCATTATAAATATCCCTCATGCTGTGAACCATCTTTTTAAGATAGGCATCTCTCGGAAATTCTCCCAAAGCCACAGTTGCATCCATCATGGGCTTTAATTCCTCCTGTGTTGCAACATATATTCTGGCTTCTTTATTAAGCTGCTCTGCCTGCTGTGAAAGGCCTGATGACTGCAGCTGTTCCATTACAGCTGCCTTTACTCCTTCAAATATCTGCTTTTTCAATTCAGCAGGAAGCTTATCAACAGTTACGCCCTGTTCTGCTGCAATCTCTGCAAGCTTTTCCTGATACGTTTTCTCAATGATGCCTGTTGCTATCGTCTTAGGGCTTATCCTTGCAACCAAAGGCAGCATTTCCTCCACTGAAAGGCTTTCTATGATAGAATCGGCAACATCGTTTCCGCCCATGACCATTGTCAATATCTGGCGGCAGCCTGCTTCAACCTTGTCCTGATTCTGTGAAAGCTTCTTTTGTCCCATATAGGCCTTGTTGAGCGCATCAAAATTAAACTCATCCATCAGCTCCAGCATTTTTTCAACGCCCTTGCCCAGCTGATCATTTTTTACAGGCTTTGAATGGGTTTCGTTGTAATCCTCAGCATAATTAAAATCCTTCAGATATCTTAAATCGATCTCTGCAATTTCATCAATAAGCCTGCTTAAAGTGCCGATATTGTCCTTTGTGATATATTTATCCAGATTGTTGGCAAAGGATGTGTTTAAGGACAGCATTGTGTCTATATCCTTTGAAAGCTCCTGCAGGTCATCCAGCTTTTCATCATCCAAAAGCATATCCCTGAGGCCTCTGTCATCATCCATCTTGTCAAAGCTGTCCTTTATTCTCTTTACCTTCTGAAGGTTTTCATCCAGCTCATCTATAAAGTCCAAATCAATATTAAAATCCTCGTCCTCGGGAAAGCCCCCTGTTGCTGTGGCTGCAATGGAGTTCATTTTAAAGTTTTCCACCCTGCAGGTTATTTCAAAATGCTCCGGAAGCTCGATGTCTTCAATTTCCTTCACCTTGTTTTTATCCAAATCCAAGCTCTTGTAAAGTCCGGGCACAGAGGCTATGGCAACTATGGTGTTATCCCCCTCTGTTGTGATTGCCACATTATCTCCCTTTACATCCTTGAAATTTTCTGTGGGCAGTGTCAGAAGTGCTGCTATTCCCATGGGGGAATAAAATTCTCCCTTTTTGCCCTTATATTCCTTTTTGTCATAGAGGTTGTTTTTAAAATCAAAGGTTATTTTCAAATCGCCGGATTTTCCTGCCAGCTTGGACGGCTTCATTTCCTTTCCATCCAGAAAATATTTGATGTTTATTTCAAAGGGGAGCTTCTTTGTGGATTTTCCTCTGTAATAAAGGTCATTTGCCTCCATCTGCCAGATTATCTTGCCGTCCTTCTGCTCCTTTATAGAGCCGCCCTTTATAACCTCAATATCCTTTAAATCGGTTTTGTCCTCAATAACCGCCCGAGGATCTTCTGAATGGATTTTATCGGTTATTATAATTTCCTTTATAGAGCCGTCGGGATTTAAGTTTACATATACAGTCTCGTCCTTTGTGATCTTATCCTTTTTTTCATCTGTATTTTTTTCGTCTGTCTTTTTCTCATCTGTCTTATCTTTATCCTTACCTGCTGTCTCCTTTTCAGCCTCCTCCTTTTTGGCAGTCTGCTGCTTGGGTGCTTGCTGCTTAGGTGTTTCCTGCTTTGTTTCCTGCAATTTTGAAGCCTCTTTGTTTTCACCTGATGCTAAGGACACAAAGGGAACTGCTGTTCCCATCATAAGGCAAGCCAAAACAAAGCCTGTCATTCTGCAAAGAATCTTGTTTTTCATATCAAATCCTCCAAATCAATTGTTTTTGGCTAATTTTTTCTTTAAGCTCACTTTACTGCTGTTGGGCCAGGAAGCTGTTGTTCTTCTTATAAGCGGCTCGCTCAAATAAAGCACAGAGGGAAGAACAAATATTGATACCACCGCACTTATGAGAGAACCTCTTGAAAGCATAGTGCAGAGGCTTCCTATAATCTCCACCTTTGATACCATGCCGACTCCGAAGGTTGCACAGAAAAGAACCAGGGAGCTGGTGATTATGGAATGTATAGAGGCCTCGCTGGCTATCCTCATAGCCATTTCTCTGGACTGGCCGTTTTCCAGCTCTTCTTTAAATCTTGTTGTTATTAAAATTGCATAGTCAACTGTTGCACCCAGCTGAATACAGCTTATTACGGTAGGTGAAACAAAGGGGATGACTGCGCCTGTGAGATAAGAAATGCTCATATTCAGGAATATTGCCAGCTCTATGGAGGCAACCAATATGACAGGAACTGTCAAGGACTTGAACAGCAGGGCTATAATAACCAATATTGCTGCTATTGAAATCATATTTGTCACATTGAAGTCAACAGATGCTGTCTCAATAAGGTCCTTTGTCAATGGGGATTGTCCTGTCATTACAGCATCCGGGTCATAGGATTTCAATATGGCATTTATTTCGTTTACCTGATTGTTCGCCTCATCTGTGGCAGTTTCATAAATGCCGTTTACCATTATCATCTGCTTGCCCTCTGACTTGCAGACCTCCTTTATCTTATCAGGGACAAATTCCTCCGGAATTGTCGAGCCCAAAAGATTGTTATAGGCAATGAGATTGCTGACACCCTTTACATTCTCAATTTTCTTTTCCATCTCCTCCAGCTTTGCGCCGGGTATCTCATCGCTGATTACAATAAACTGTGTTGTTGCCATGTTGAATTCATCAGCCAGCTTATCGTTTGCAACTATGGACGGCATCTCAGAGGGCAGGGCATCTATAAGGTCATAATACATCCTTACCTTTCCCTGCATGATGAATGTGGGGATGAACAATATCAAAAACAAAAGTGTAAAGCTTTTGCTCCTTGATATGGTGAAGTTGGTGATTTTTGAAAAATCGGGAAGCCTTACTTTGTGTGTTCTATTTATTATCTGATTATCAAACATAAGGATAAAGGAGGGAAGCACGAACAGCACAACCAAAACTCCCAAAACAACACCCTTTGCCATTACAATTCCTATATCCTTGCCCAGTGTGAGCCTCATGGCACAAAGGGCTAAAAATCCGGCAACCGTGGTCATAGAGGAGCCAAAGAGTGAGGAGAAGGCGGCTTTTATAGCTTGAGCCATAGCATCTCTTTTATCGCTGTAACGCTCTCTTTCCTCTTTATAGCGGTTTACTAAAAACACCGAATAGTCCATAGAAACTCCCAGCTGCAAAACTGCGGCAATGGCCTTTGTGATGTAGGAAATTTCTCCTAAGAAATAGTTGGTTCCCAGATTGTATATAACCGCTATTCCTATTCCTGCAAGATATATAAAGGGGAGCGCCCATGAATCAATGACCAAAAAGAGAGCTACAAGGCTCATCAGCACAGCAAGAATCACATATATGGGCAGCTCGTGCTCAACAAGCTTTGCAATATCATCGGTTACAACCGAAACGCCTGCCAAAAAGCACTGCTTGTTGCATATCTTGTAAATCTTGTTGATTGCCTCCCTTGTTTCGTTTGAAGCCCCGGGATGCTTATACTGAATTATCATCAGTGTGGCATCAGAATCGGCGGAATAGAAAATATCCTTTACTTTTTTGGGCAGCATCTGCGCCGGAAAGCTGATGTCCATAAAATCATCTATCCATGTGACGCTTTTGATGCCCTCTATTTTTTCTATTTCACTCTTTAAATCCTGTGTATATTTAGGCGGCATATTTTCCACTATAAGCATATTTGTGGCAGCGTTTTGAAAAACATCCTCCAGATAATCCATGCCCTTTGAGGAATCCAAATCCTCAGGCAGATAGGAAAGAATGTCATAATTGATTCTGGTGGACACAGCACCCATCACCGCAGGTATAAGCAGCAAAAGAGCTATGATCAGAATTTTTTTTGAATGATAAGAGATAAATCGCGATAATTTTTCCATTGTACTCAACCTTTTCTAATTAAATTGCGGATATGCAAGACATCTGATCGTTTTTAAAAGAAGGGGTTTTATTTCATCAAAGGAATAGGGTATCCCTTCAATAATTGCATTGTAGGCAGTGGCATTTATTATTTCCACTATCATATAAAGCCTCCTTTGGGCTTCCTTCGCCTCTCCGCCCAGCCTTGTAAATTCGTCTTCAAATCGGTCCGCCACCTTTTTTATCACACTGTTTTCAAATTTGGAATTGAACGGACCTTCTGATTTGCTGTCGGCTGAATAAAGGCCCTTGAAAAGATTTTTGTGAATTATAGGCAGCAGCTCTTTATTTTCCTTAAATATATCCATCAGCTTTTCGGCAAAAAAGCAGACGCTGTCGCCTATTTCGGTATCAGGATTATCCTTATGCAGGCTGTCAAGGGACATGAAAGCCTCACTCACCGCCTTAAAGCAAAGAGAATAAACCATTTCATCCAAAAGCGCCTCCTTATCCTTAAAATAGAGATAAAAGGTTCCCTTGGCCATATTCGCACCCTTTACAATATCGTCAATTGAGGTTTTTGCTATACCCTTTTCCACGAAAAGCTTAAAGGATGATTTGATAATTGCGTTTTTCTTTTCCAGCTTTTTTCTGGCGATATGACTTTTCCCTGCCTTTTCCAGTTCTTCTAAATTTGGGAATATCATAAAAGCACCTCTTCTAAATTATGACTAATCGTCATTTTCTTCTCATATGTTATAACATAAATGACTATTAGTCAATATTTTCTTTGTGAATTTTTTGTAATTTCTGAGTTTACTGTTTATTCATATTCCCGGTTATCATACTTAAATCATCAAGCCATATTTTATATGCTTTAGATAAAAAATATGTTGTTTTTTTGTCTTATATCCAAAAATATTTTCAAGGTGAATAAAAGCTTTTGGTGTGCAGATAATATCCTCATAAACTTTAAAAGGATGTGATAGCAATGTACACTCAGAAAGAATTGGGACTTTTGCAGGATATGCAGAAGGATGAGGCGCTGTGCATAGAAAAATACAGGACCTATGCCTCAAAGGCATCAAATGAGCAGCTTAAAAGTTTGATGAACAAGCTGGGGAATGAAGAGCAGGAGCACTTCAACACATTGGGAAAGCTTATATCAGAAGATGTGCCCGCATTGGACCCTGCTGCACCGAAAAGCCCTGTGTCAAAGGCTGTATCTGAAATTACAGCATCTGACGAAAGTTACAGAAATGACCCCGATTCATTTGAAAAGGACAAATATCTCTGCTCTGACGCCCTGTGTACGGAAAAACACGTTTCTTCTGTTTACAACACAGGCATTTTTGAATTTAAGGACAAAAATGTGCGGGATGTTCTGAACCATATTCAAAAGGAAGAACAGGAGCACGGCGAAAAAATATTCAACTATATGTCTGTAAACGGAATGTACAACGCTTAAAGCTCAGATTTTTAAGGCTATTGTCAACTAATTTTTAAAAGTAGGTTGACAATAGCCTTTTTTATGCTATAATTTAGTAGAAATTTATTTCCCGAGGAGAATAGACATGACAAAAGCACATTCTGAAACAAAAAGAATTATTTTAGGGGCACTTTTTGCTGCTCTGACTGCTGTATGCAGCCAAATCGTTATTCCTCTTCCTATGGTTCCCATAAATCTTGCCCTTTTTGCCGTACATCTGGCAGGAGCTGTTTTGGGAGCAAGGGCAGGATTTTTTTCAATGACAGCCTATGTTGTTTTAGGAGCCTTAGGCGCCCCTGTGTTTTCCGGCTTTATGGGGGGATTGGGATATTTGTTCGGCAAAACCGGCGGATATATAATAGGATATATAATATGTGCGTTTGTTGTGGGATATTTTGCTCAAAAGTACACCTTCGACTTTAAGCACCTCTGCGTTTATATGACAGTCGGACTTTTGCTCTGCTACATATTCGGAACAATCTGGTTTATGGTCATTGTAAAATGTGACCTTGCCTCTGCACTTATGTGGTGCGTTATCCCCTTTCTTCCCGGAGATGCTGTTAAAATTGCACTGGCAGCCTTTCTGGCAGTAAAATTAAAGCCTGTGCTTTCAAAGAGCCAAAAGGCTTAAAAAGCACACTTAAAAATATAAGGGCAGCAAAAAAAGAGAGACTTTCTGATATGTACCCTCCTTACCGGACAACCGGTAAGGAGGGTACACATCATTTCAAAGCCTCTCTTTTTTAATTCTTTTTAAAGAAGGTCAATATCAAAATAATACTTTATCCTGTAAGTTGTGCTGTTCATAACAAAAATTGCATCCAAAACACAGCTGCAATCCTCATTTACAAAAAGCAGGTTATCCTTCAGCTCTGTACTGTTGTATGTTTTAGCGCTTTTTCCTTCCTTATCACCGTATGGGTACACATATACCACATAGGAGGATGGCTCATAGGAAAAGCTGAGCTTGACTTTATCTAAACAGTACCCCGATATAACCGACGGGCTTATATTGTCATAATGCGGTATATCTCCTGAGCTGTCGCCGTTTTTTACGCTTATTATTTCCTTTCCTGGATACATAGGCTCCTCCATAAGCTTTTTGTCACCGTCAAAATAACAGAGCATCAGCTCCGGGGCAGATATTTTTGATGCTATATCTACTTTTTCAAGGCAGGATAAAAGGTAATCCTCATCTATATCCTCATAAAAAATATAATTTTCCCTGTAAAATTTCTTTTCCTTATACACGGTTCTTGACAGGTGTCCCCCAGAAACAGCAAAGCTGCTTGAAGCACCCTTGTCATCAATGCTAAATTCCAGAATATTTGAAGCATTTTCATATTCATAAAGTCCTGTCAGCCTGTAAAGCCTTAAGTTTCCTATATAATCCAAAAACGCCTCCTTATCCCTTACCTCATAACTGTTTGTATATGCCTCACCGGATTCATTTTTTCTGTAAATATTTACCCTGTCACCTATTTTGCTGTCCTGAGAAAGCACAACATCCTTTGCCAAGCCAAAATTCAAAGCAAATGTGACAGTCTGGCAGCTGATAAGCAAAACAAAGAAAACAACGCTTGCAAAAACAATTCCCTTCTTCTTTTTCTTTGGGTTCATTATATTTTCCAGTCTGTATTTTAAGCTTTTTGCCGATGCAGAAAGACAGCTTGTAAAGCCTCTTTCATCGTTTGCAGATGATAAAATAAGCTGGGCATACTGCCTTCTTGTGCTGTCATCTTCACCTATGAGGGCTGTTTCATCACAGTTAAGCTCAATATCCTCGCTGCACCTTTTCATGGAAATCCACATGAGGGGATTAAACCAGCAGGCGGCATTGCAGAACATTATAAAAAACTTTGTCCAGCCGTCAGAGCGCACAATGTGTATAAGCTCATGACGGAAAATCAGGTTAAGCTGTTCATCGGTGTAATTTTTTTCAGGGAGCACCACAAAGACTGACCTTTTGAAAAGTCCCACCGACAAGGGGGTGCTGACCATGTTTGATGTGTAAAGGGGGATATCAGCCTTCTTTATGGAAATTTTATCCTTTTCTTTGTCCCACAGATTTAATATCCGCTCATCTGTCACACTGTAAGAATTTTTAAGAAGTCTTGACCTAAACAACATATGGCTTATTATTTTATAGAGAAAAATAACTGCAAAGCCCAAAAGCCATACCAACGGAACATATTTTGTCCAAAGTCCGTTTAGCTTTATTGCAAACAAAGGCCTGTCCAGACGATAGCCGGTAAAGCTCATTATATAGAGATAATTAGGTATTATCCACAAAATTGATGTGACTGCGGTCGGAAACAGACGGCGCAAATACGGCATAGCCAAAAGCAGCAGGGCATAGTAAATTCCTATGTGAAAAAATATCGGGAAAAAGGAGGACATCATACTTTCAGCTATGTGAGCGCCTCCTGAAAAAAATACGGAAAAGGCAAAAAAAGCAGCCATAAAAATTGGCAGAGTGTACGGCTCTATAATGGGTTTGGTAATTTCCCTGTTGTTTTTTTCCGAAAAGCTGAGATAAAACAAAAAGGAAAATATAGCAGAAAGCAGCAATCTTAAAAAAATACTCATCATAGCTCATTCTCCTCCAGCAGCTTTTTAAGCTCGTCAAAATCCTCTTTTGTCAAGCCGCTTGAGCAAAGTGCTGTGGCAAGAGAGGAAATTTTTCCCTGGCAAAGAACCCTGAAAAAGCTTTTTCCCTCCTCAGAAAGATATTGCTCCTTTGTTATAAGCGGCTCGTAAAGACTGGCTCTTCCCTCCTTGATTATATTAAGATAGCCCTTGTCTGAAAGCCTGGACAAAAGAGTCAAAAGTGTGGTCTGAGCCATAGGGTGGGTATCCTCCAGCTTTTTGCCTATATCGGCTCTCAGGGCAGGTGTTTTGATATCCCAAAGCGCCAGCATCACATCCAGCTCTGCATCCGGCAGCTTCTGTGCATTGTTTTTCATCCGCTTCACTCCTTCTACATTTGTAGTATATCTATATTCTACACTTGTAGAAGAAAAAAGTCAACAAATAAATAAGGGCAGAGGATAAAAAATCCGCCGCCCTTAAAATTTTTGATATGAAAATTATTCCTCGTCCTCGCAAGAAGGCATTTCCCAGTTATGGTAAACCTCCTGCACATCGTCATTGTCCTCTAAAAGGTCAATGAGCTTCTGCATCTTTTCGGCAACCTCTCCCTCCAAGGAGACATATGTTGAAGGGATATACTCAACCTGTGAGGAAGCAAAGGCATAGCCTAAGGCAGAAAGCTCCCTTTCAACCGAAAGGTGAGAATTTGGCTCTGTGTAAATGCAGATAGCCTCAGGTGAATATTCCACATCCAGCACTCCGTCCAAAAGGGCATCATCAATGATTTTGTCCTCTGAAATGCCGGTATTTTCAATAACTATGACACCTTTTTTTGTAAACATGAAGGAAACGCTGCCGCTCTGGCCTAAGTTTCCGCCGCATTTGTCAAAATAGTGGCGCATTTCTCCGGCTGTTCTGTTGCGGTTATCAGTCAGAGCTTCAACCATAACAGCTACACCGGAGGGTCCATAGCCCTCATATGTGATTTCCTCGTAGTTGTTCTTGTCCCCGTCTCCCACTGCCTTCTTGATTATTCTGTCAATGTTTTCATTGGGAACATTGTTTGCCTTTGCCTTGGCTATGCAGGCCTGAAGCTTGCTGTTGCTTGTGGGATCAGGACCGCCTTCCTTGACAGCTACGGAAATTTCTCTGCCTATCTTGGTGAAAATACCGGCTCTTTTGGAGTCAGTTGCTTCTTTTTTTCTTTTGATTGTACTCCATTTTGAATGACCTGACATACTGATAACCTCAAATCCATAATATTCTTTTTACATTATATCAAAGATAGTAAAAATAATCAAAGAAAAATTTTATCTGTATTATATCTTTTTAATTGTTGAAAATACACATAAAAAGAGGGCTTTCGCCCCCTTTAGTTTAAACTGCCGTATATATCATGCAGCAGTTTCGCCAACGGGCTGTTTAAAGACAGGCAAACCTGCTGTCACCCGTTTGCTGCTGCCGCTTTTTTTACCCGTCTTTTTTATATTATGAAAATTTCATAAATGTTGTTAAAGAGAGAAAAAGCAGAGAACAGGCACAGCCTATTAAAAAATGCTGTAAGCTTAAAGGGAGGCACACAGCCAAAAGCCATGCTCCTCCCGTTTAAGCATAAGAAGAAAGATATAGTAGTTATGCGCTTTTATTAAAGGTTTGCCGCAACTTTATTATGAGCCCTTCTGCCTGTTTGCACAATAGACAAAAAGGGGAAAATGTAATATTTCTGCTTTTTCAGCTAAGCTTTTCCAGCATCATTGTCATTGAGCCATCCATCAGTGTAAAAAGCTTCCCTATATGCTTTAGCTGCTCATCGGGCATGCCTGCTTCTATCCACTGCATCAAAAAGCCCTGCAAGGTTATGGTGTATATTTTTTCCACGAATTTTTTGTTTTCTTGGCTGTATTTTTTCCCCTTTGAAAAATTTTCTATAAGCTTTGCTATGGCAGGCTCTATCCATATTTTGATGTGCATTTCCAGCTTTTCATGGGGAACTGAATTGTACACATTCAAAATAAGCCTTTTGTTCTGCTTCATATATGTAAGCAATATATCGCACCAATCCTGCCAGTTGAGATTATCCGACTGGCTGCAAAAAAATCCGTCCAGCTCCTGGCTGAACATCCATTCCAAAAGGTCATATATGTCCTTAAAATGATAGTAAAAGGTCTGTCGGTTGACACCGCAGCTGATTACCACATCCTTTACAGTAACCTTGCTCAAAGGCTTTTTTTCAAGCAGCCCTTTAAGAGAATTCCCCAGTGCCGTTTTAGTTATCTGAGACATATATGCTCCTCCCCTCCTCTTATTCTACCTTCTTAGAATAGAAACCTTAACCTTATATTCATTTGATATTTTGCGTGAATCACATATTTTGCTTATCGCCTTGTTGTGTGTAAACAAATCTGTGCTTTTTGATTTTAAAAAGCTGTAAACTCCATCCTCACATACTGTGCATATCTCTGCCAAAGCCCATGCCTTTGCCGTAAGCGCATAATATTTTTGGCAGCCTGACGCTTTTATTATGTTAAGATTTTCCTCTGCCCTTTCTGCTGTGTTGTAATAGTGAAGAAGGCAGACAAGGGAAAATCTTGCTTCAAATTCTCTGCTGCTTTCAAAATAGGGCTGCAAAAAGCTAAGAAATTCCCGTCTGCTGCTATTTATAAATTTAAGCGATGAGACAAAGCTGTCGCAAAGCGACCAATTGTCTATCTTTTCTGTGTGTTCCCTTATGCGCCTTAGCCTCTCATCCCATGAGAAATCGGCAAATGCTGTGACAAAGCCCTTTAGCATAACATCCTCGAAAAATTTTTCGGGAAAGCCATCCAAAAATTCTTCCGGCTGACCTTTGCAAATTTCCTTTGCCAAAAGCCTCAGATATGGTATCCTGACACCCAGAAAATTTTCTTCCTTCACACAAGAAAGCAGCGGCAGGGAAAATTTCTTATACTTTTCCTCGCTGTGTTCATAAAGCAGAGCCCTTATCTGATCATCTGTCATCAGAGCAATCCATTTCCTTCATAAGCACAAGCTTTTTTCTGCCGTTTGAACAGATCATGTCCCTCACAAAATGAAAGCCGCATTTATCAATATAAAAATGCTTGTTTCTTTCAGAGAATTCATAAACCTCCACATACCATTTTTTGGCTCTGTTATAGCTTTCCTCTATATGCTTCCAGACCTTTATGCCTATTCCTGCATCCTTATATTGAGGATCTATGAAAAGAAGCTGAAGCTGATAATAATTGAAATCCTTTTCTATGGCATAGCAGCCTATTATTTTATTGTCCTTCAAAATTTTTTTGCTTATTATGGCATCATCCAAAACATAATCCCTCAAAAGGCTTCCGTCCTCATATCCGGCAGGCCCGTCCTGGGAATTTATGTGTATATTTGCTTCATCGTCAAAAGACTCCTTAAATATAACTTTAAGCTCCGCCAAATCGGAAATCTTCAAGTCATCAAAATGGAGCATTACCCTTACCTCCCTTTAAGATAAATATATCAGAGTGTATTATATACTATAAGCTTTATTTTGTCATCCTGCTCGAAAAAGAAAACCATCTGCCTAAAAAAATCGGCAGATGGCTGCTTTTATAATGATATGTTTATTCGGCAGAAATGATGAAATGATAGACAGGCTGTCCTCCGAAAACAACAGCCACCTCCACATCATCCTTATACTTTGCCCTAAGGCTTTCTGCCACCTCTTCCGCCTGATTTTCGGTGACACCCTCTCCGTAGATGATGGTGACAAACGAACAGTCGGAGGTTTTCTTAACCAAAAGCCGCGCCAGTCTGGAGGCTGCCTTGACAGCATCCTTATCAACAAACGAAAGCTTTCCGTTTTCAATGGCAAGGATCTCATCCTTCTTTATCTTGTGTCCGTCAAAATCAGAATCCCTGGCGGCAAATGTTATCTGACCTGTTGCAACCCTTTCGGTAGACTTTGTCATTTCGATGAAATTAAAGTCCTCGTCTGCGTTTTCATCAAAGCTGAGCATTGCTGTAAGCCCCTGAGGGATTGTCTTTGTATGAAGCACAAAAACCTTTCTGTCTGCCAAATTTACAGCCTGCTCGGCAGCCATTATGATGTTTTTGTTGTTTGGAAGAACAAAAACTGTTTCGGCAGGTGTTGCGTGTACGGCAGCCAGAATATCATCTGTGGAGGGATTCATAGTCTGACCTCCGGATACGATGTTGTCAACGCCCAAATCCTTAAAGAGCGCAGCTATGCCGTCTCCTGCGCACACAGATACAAAGCCGTATTTTCTGTCCTTTTCAACAGGGGCATATTTAAAGCCCGCCTTTTCCTCTGAGCGGCCTGATGCCCTTGCACTCTCAACCTCGTTTTTAAACTGCTCACGCATATTTTCAATCTTTATCTTTGTGAGCTGTCCGAAGGTGAGGGCTTCCTCCATTGCCCTTCCGGGATTATCTGTATGCACATGGCACTTTATTATGTCCTCGTCATCCACAACCACCACGCTGTCGCCTATGCTCTCAAGATAGGCTCTCAGGCTGAGAGGGCTTTTTCCTTCCTTTGCCTGCTGCTTGAGGATTATAAATTCTGTGCAGTAGGTAAAGGTTATCTCCTTGGAAAGTCCCTCGTCATCCGAAAAGGCGCTCTTTAGCTTTTCCTTGACAGTCTCCCTGCCCTCCTCGGTTTTTGAAGAGATCATCACACCGTCTTTAATAAGCGCTGTCATTCCCTGGAGTATAACCAGAAAGCCCTTTGCGCCGGAATCCACAACCCCTGCCTTTTTAAGCACGGGAAGCATTTCCGGTGTCCTATTGAGCATATCCTCAGCGGCTTTGCATATCTCATCAAAAAAGCTGCCCATAGAAATGTCATCTTCTGCAATCTCCACAGCTTTTTGTGCCGCAGCCTTTGAAACTGTGAGAATTGTTCCCTCTGTGGGCTTCATGACAGCCTTATAGGCACTTTCAACGCCCATTGTAAGGGCATTTGCAAAGTCCTTCTTTGACATCTTTTCACTGCTGTTAAGGCCCTTGGAGATACCTCTGAAAAGAAGTGAGAGAATAACTCCGGAATTTCCCCTTGCCCCTCTTAAAAGAGCTGAGGCTGTCACCTTTGAAACCTCTTTTACAGATGCGTTGTCAGAAAGCAATTCCAGTTCTCTTTTTGCCGAGCCTATGGTCATGGACATATTGGTTCCGGTATCTCCGTCAGGAACAGGGAATACATTCAAAGAATCCACCAGCTGACGATTGTTTTCAATATTATTTGCACCGCTTATAATTGCGTCGCGAAGAATTTTTCCGTTTATCAAATCAATCTTCTCCTAATAATACACTTTACTCAAACTTCATCGAGTCAACACAGACATTTACCTTTTTGACTTTAAGTCCGGCAAACTGTTCAACGGCAAACTGAACCTCCTCAACAAGGCTTCTTACAACCTCGTTGATATTTACACCATAGATAACCTCGATGTGAAGCTCTATAACCAAAGCTCCATCCTCCACTGAAACGATGACACCCTTGTCGGGCATTTTTGCACCTGCCATATAACGGATTCCCTGTGATGTGCCGGAGGGAACCATGCCTGTCACACCAAAGCAGGCGGATGCCTTTCTGGAAATGAGGGCTGTAAAATAATCATTGGAAATTGATACTGTACCCAGGCGGTTTTCCACTTTGATCATACCTTTTCCTCCTTTTATACTCTTTGATCTGAAACAAAAGCTAAATTTAAAACTCGGTTTTCACCGAATACAGATTTTAAAATAATTCACAGTATATTATAAGTAAAATTCAACCTAATTACAAGTGCTTTTACAGTTTGTTTAAATATTATTTTGTAATAAGCCCTATTCTTTCTATAAATCTGCACCTGCCTGTTTTTTCGTCAATGTCCGCAAAAATTCCGCTTATGATACATTCACCGTCAGAATTTTCAAAGCGTGTGGGCATGGCTGTTTTGAATCTTGCTATGGCGTTTTCCGGCTTTATTCCCAGCACAGAATAAAAAGGCCCGCACATTCCAAGGTCGGTTATATAGCCGGTGCCGTTTTTTAAAATCTGCTCATCGGCTGTCTGAACATGGGTATGAGTTCCTGCCATAAGGGAAATTCTTCCGTCTAAATAAAAGCCCAGCGCCCTTTTTTCGCTGGTTGTCTCAGCGTGAAAATCCAATATCACCACATCGGCAGAAAGCTGCTGCAAAAGCTCATCCATAGTGTCAAAGGGATTTTTCAAAGGCTCCATGTTGACAACTCCCATAAGATTGACAACAGCTATCTTATATCTTAAACGGTCTATTATATAAACTCCGCTTCCGGGATTTTTTGAGCAAAAGTTAAGAGGCCTTATGATTCCTGTCTGCCTGTCCAGCTCCTCATATATTTCCCGCCTTCTGAAAACATGGTTTCCCGTTGTGATGCAGTCTGCTCCTGCGTCAAACAGCTTTTTTGCAGAGGAGGGCAGTATTCCGTTTCCCTGTGCGGAATTTTCTCCGTTTATGATTACAGTGTCAGCGTCATATTTTCTCTTGAGTGAGGGAAGATAATTTAAAACCGCATTGGTTCCCAAATCTCCCACCACATCTCCAAGCATTATAAGTTTCATTTTTCTGCCTTTCTTTTATATAAACAGTTTATTTAAACCCTCAAGCTGACTGCGGCTGAAATATTTTCTCAAAAGGCACTGCATATCAGAGGGCATTGCTGCTTTTAGGTGCTTTTCCTTTTTGTCTGCTCCCTTTAAAACCATGCCGCAGCAGTGAAGCGCGTGGCGGTCTATATCGTCTCTTTTTCCGCCGTAAAGCTCATCTCCTGCCAAGGGGTGTCCCAAAAAGGAAAGGTGCGTTCTTATCTGGTGTGTTCTGCCTGTAAAAAGGCTTAAAGCCACAAGAGAATATTTTTCTCCTGCCAATATTGAGGTGCATTTTGTGGAGGAATATTTTCCATCCGGGCTCACACACCTTCTCGGGTCAAGCTCCTCCCTTCTTTTAATCGGGGCATCTATTATAAAATCATAGGAAAGCCTTCCCTCAACTATGGCAAGATATTCCTTCCTGCTGTCTTTTACCAAGGAGGTGCAGGCATGTGCGTGCTTGGCACACGGTACTATTCCGGAGGTGTTGCTGTCAAGCCTTCCTGTGCATCTGAAGGTAAGGCCCTTGGTCGAGGGATTTGTAAAAAACACATCCGCCACAGTGTTGTAAGGATGTCCCTTTGAGGGATGACAGGGCATGCCCGGCGGCTTATTGAATACTATAACATTTTCATCCTCATATATTATAGGCACAGAAACAGAACATTCGGTATAGCCGGAAAATTCGTCCTCTGTCAGCACCTTGACAACAGAGCCGCCCTTTACCGTATCCACCGTCCTTATATGGACATCGTCCATAGTTATTCCGTTTTTTATCTTTTTTGCCTTTTTAAGCGTGGTTCCGCTTACGTTGTATTCCTTTTTCAGGAATTCCTCCAATTTTTTGCCGTCCCAGCAAAAGGGCACATCAAATATCAGTTCTGCCAAAAAAATTTACCTGCCTTAAAAAGAATAATAACAGTTTTTAGACCAATTATAACCATAAGAGCATTTGCTGTCAAAGAATTTTGTAAAATAGTATTTTACCTATTGTTTAAAATATGAAAATGTGATAATATCTTATGGCGAGTGGGCGAGACAACGGCGCACATCCTAAGGGGTGTGTGAGGAAAGTCCGGGCTTCATAGGGCAGGATAACTGCTAACGGCAGCCGAGGGTGACCTTAGGGAAAGTGCAACAGAGATATACCGCCGGAATTTTTTCCGGTAAGGGTGGAAAGGCGAGGTAAGAGCTCACCGGCTTTATGGAGACATAAATGCCCTGTAAACCCTATCCGAAGCAACACCGACAGAAAGCTATACGGCGGCCCGTCGTGCTTTCGAAAGCGTGGCTGGATATCTGGAGCAATTCAGATACAAGATAGATCGTTGTTTTATACAGAACCCGGCTTATTGCCCTCTCGCTTTTGTTCTGCAAAAATTTTGTGCTGTGCCCATTGTTTAAGGCGCACATATATGTTATTTTACATACAACCCCCATATGAAAGGAAGTTTACACTTTTGGAGAAATATCTCATCAAGGGCGGTATGCCCCTAAAAGGAGCAATAACCGTCAGCGGCGCAAAGAATGCTGCCCTTGCAATAATCCCTGCGGCAGTTCTGGCTAAAGGAGTTACCACCATTGAAAACATCCCTGATATAAGCGATGTAAACACATTGACAGATATTCTTTCCTCCTTGGGTGCAAGGGTTGAAAGACCGAATAGATCCACACTCATCATTGATTCTGAGGAGCTTTGCTCCTGCACTGTCCCATATGAGCTGGCAAAGAGGATGAGGGCCTCCTATTATATGCTTGGCGCCCTTATCGGAAGATGTCAGAAAGCAAGCGTCTCCATGCCCGGCGGCTGTGATTTCGGTGTAAGGCCCATAGATCAGCACATAAAGGGCTTTGAGGCCCTGGGAATAAAGGTCACTATTGACAAGGGCATGATAAATGCAGAATCTGACAGGATTTTAGGAAGCCACATCCACTTTGATGTTGTCAGCGTGGGGGCTACTGTAAATGTTATGATGGCAGCTGTAAAGGCAAGGGGCATAACAATTTTGGAAAACGCAGCCAAGGAGCCTCACATAGTCGATCTGGCCAATTTTCTCAATTCAATGGGAGCGGATATAAGAGGCGCCGGCACAGATGTTATAAAAATTCACGGAGTTGACATACTTCACCCCACAGATTATTCCATCATACCCGATCAGATAGAGGCAGGAACCTATATGGCATTAGCTGCTGCAACAGGCTCCTCACTCACCATAAAGAACGTGATACCCAAGCACCTTGAATCGATCACAGACAAGATAAGAGCAGCCGGCTGTGAGGTGACAGAATTTGATGAATCCATCAGAGTGAAATCACCGCAAAGGCTTAAAAAGACAAATGTAAAAACCCTTCCCCACCCCGGCTTTCCCACAGATATGCAGCCTCAGATAACAGCCATGCTTTCTCTGGCAGAGGGCACAAGCATTGTCACAGAAAGCGTATGGGAGGGCAGATTCAAATATGTCGATGAGCTTAAAAGAATGGGTGCCAACATATCGGTGGACGGAAAAATGGCAGTTATAGAGGGGGTTGACCACCTGACCGGCGCCCCTGTGAAGGCCACCGATTTAAGAGCGGGCGCAGCACTCATCATCGCTGCCCTTTGTGCCCACGGCACAACCGAGATAGAGGAAATACACCACATTGAAAGAGGCTATGAGGGCATTGTTACAAAGCTCAAAAAAATAGGGGCTGATATCCAAAAGATCCAGCTGCCCGATGATATGCAGTCAAAGGCTCAATAGTCAGAAAATTTTTAGGCAAAATGCTTTACCTGCATTTTGCCTTTTGCTTTAACAATAAAGAAAAGAGGTTATTATGGCAAAGGTTTGCTCACTGTCAAGCTCAAGCAGCGGAAACTCCTTTTTTATAGAGGCGAGGGGACATTCCATTCTGATTGATGCCGGAATAAGCGCAAGAAGGCTGACGCAATCTCTCAAAGAGCTGGAAAGCGAAGAAAAATTGGCAGGAATTTTGATAACCCATGAACACTCCGATCATGTGGCAGGTCTTACCAATTTTTTAAAGAAGAAAAACATACCCGTATATTCAACAAGAGATGTTTTGAACGAACTGGTTTCAAAGCAAATCGTCTCCCCCCTTTCATGCAATGAAATTGAGGCAGAGAAAAGCTTTTACATAGCTGACATGGAGATAACAGCCTTTAAAACGCCCCATGACAGCATAGATTCGGTGGGCTACAAAATAAAAACCCCGGACAGTCATTCCTTTGCTGTGGCAACGGATATGGGGCATATTTCCCAATGCGTGCTTAAAGCCCTGAAGGGCTGTGAGACGGTGTTTTTAGAATCCAACTATGATCCCGAGCTTTTAAGGATGGGCTCCTATCCCTATTTTCTAAAAAAGAGAATAGCAGGCCCAAATGGGCATCTCTCCAATGAAGAAAGCGGAAAAATGGCGTCAAATCTTATAAACAGCGGAACTGTCAACATAATATTATCCCACCTTTCAAAACACAACAACAATCCGTCTTTGGCGATGGCATCTGTTGAGGAGATACTTACACAGGCAGGTCTTTTCAGAAATTCGGATTACAGGCTGTTTGCCGCTGCCTATGACACAATAGGCGGCTTAATAAGATTTTAGAGGTGTTCTCATGCTGGAAATTGAAATCATAGCCTTGGGCAGACTTAAAGAAAGCTATCTTAAAGACGCAATAGCGGAATATTCCAAAAGGCTCTCCTCTATGTGTTCATTTAAAATAACAGAATTGGAGCCAATAAGGCTTAAGGAAAATCCTTCCTCAAACGAGATAGCAAAAGCTTTGGACAAAGAGGGCGAGGAAATTTTAAAAAGGGCAAAAAATTCTGCAATGACAGCGCTCTGCATAGAGGGGAAGCAGCTTTCCTCCCAAGGGCTTTCAGAATTTATAAGCGAACAGAAGCAAAAGGGCATCAGCAGGCTGTGCTTTGTGATAGGCTCCTCCTGCGGCCTTTCTGAAAATGTCAAGGAAAGCGCTGTCTTAAAGCTTTCTTTTTCAAAAATGACCTTTCCCCACCAGCTTTTCAGGGTTATGCTGACAGAACAGATATATCGTGCCCTCTCCATAGAAGAGGGGCTTAAATACCATAAATAGGAGTGTAAGCATGGATATTGTAAAGCTTATTTCAAAGGAGCTTAAAATAAACGAAAATCAGGTGCAAAGTGCAGTGAGGCTTTTGGACGAGGGCAACACAGTGCCCTTTATCGCCCGTTACAGAAAAGAGGTCACCGGCTCTTTGGATGACAACCAGCTGAGGGAGCTTTCCTCAAGGCTTGAATATTTAAGGAATCTTGATAAAAGAAGAGGGGAAATACTTTCCTCCATAGAAGAACAGGGCGCACTTACAGAGGAATTAAATCTTGCGATTGAGCAGGCTGAAACACTCTCTGTGTTGGAGGATCTTTATCTGCCCTTTAAGAAAAAGAGAAAGACAAGAGCATCCATAGCCAAGGAGAAGGGACTTCTTCCGCTGGCTGAAAAAATATTCCTGCAGACAGGCTCTCTCACAGCAGAAAAGCTGGCAGAGGAATTTATAGATCCAACAAAGGATGTAAACAGCGCACAGGAGGCTGTTTTGGGCGCAAAGGACATAATAGCAGAAAACAT
The DNA here is from genome assembly GCA_020024215.1 of Oscillospiraceae bacterium. Classification (GTDB taxonomy): domain Bacteria; phylum Bacillota; class Clostridia; order Oscillospirales; family Ruminococcaceae; genus Yanshouia. The sequence goes on from JAHHUC010000015.1 coordinate 25,333, forward strand.
ATCTGACAATGCCGCCGTAAGAAGCGCTGTAAGAGATTATCTTTGGCAGTTTGCCACAATAGAAGCTTCAAAGGCAAAGGATGCCGAGGATGAAAAGGGAGTGTATGCAACCTATTACGAATTTTCAGAGAGCCTTAAAAAAATTCAAGGGTACAGGGTTCTGGCTTTGGACAGAGGAGAAAACGAAAAGATTTTAAAGGTTTCTGTGGGCTTTGACAAGGAAGAAATATTTTCAATCGCATCATCCCTTGTTGTCAAAAAGGGCTTTTCTCCCACAACAGATACAGTCAGAGAAGCCTTGGAGGACAGCCTCAGCCGCCTTATCATGCCCTCTATGGAAAGAGAGGTGCGCTCATCCCTTACAGAGGCTGCCTGCTCTGGAGCAATAAAGGTCTTTGGCTTAAACTTAAAGCCTCTTTTGATGCAGCCGCCCTGCAAGGGAAAAACAGCTCTGGGCTTTGACCCCGGTTACAGAACAGGCTGCAAGGTGGCAGTTGTGGATGAAACAGGAAAGGTTCTTGATACCTCTGTTGTCTATCCCACACTTCCAAAAAAGGATATTGAAGGCTCTAAAAAAATTCTCAAGGCTCTGATAACAAGGTACAATGTAGAAATAATAGCCATAGGCAACGGAACGGCTTCAAAGGAATCGGAGATATTTATAGCAGAGCTTATCAAGGAGATAGATTTCCCTGTTTCCTACATGGTGGTAAGCGAGGCCGGTGCCTCTGTCTATTCGGCTTCAAAGCTGGCAGCAGAGGAATTTCCCGAATATGACGTTTCTTTAAGAAGCGCCGTCTCCATAGCAAGAAGACTTCAGGACCCCCTTGCAGAGCTGGTCAAAATAGATCCCAAGGCGATAGGTGTGGGACAATATCAGCACGATATGCCCAAAAAGGAGCTGGATGAAACATTAAAGGGTGTGGTTGAGGACTGTGTTAACTCTGTGGGAGTTGATGCAAACACAGCCTCCTTCTCCCTCCTTTCCTATGTTGCCGGAATAGGCCCCTCATTGGCTAAATCCATAGTTTCATACAGGGAGGAAAACGGAAAATTCAACGAGAGAAAGGAGCTTTTGAAGGTTCCAAAGCTGGGCAAAAGGGCGTTTACACAGTGCGCCGGCTTTTTAAGAATAATCGGCGGAGAAAATCCCTTAGACAGCACATCTGTCCACCCTGAAAGCTATAAGGCGGCAAGGGAGCTTATGAAGCTTTGCAAAATTTCATACGAGGATCTTGGCAGAATTTCCCAAGACGATTTAAAAAACCGGATAAAGCTTTTGGGCGAGCAAATGGTATTGGAAAAGCTTCAGATAGGCAGCCCCACCTTAAATGACATCATATCCGAGCTTTCAAAGCCGGGAAGAGATATAAGAGACGAGCTGCCCCCTCCCCTTTTACGCTCTGACCTTTTAAGCCTTTCTGACCTAAAAAGCGGCATGGAGCTTACAGGAACCGTGAGAAATGTGGTGGACTTCGGTGCCTTTGTGGATATAGGTGTACATGAGGACGGACTTGTCCACATCTCACATTTGTGCGACAGATTTATAAAGCACCCCTCCCAGGTGGTTAAAGTTGGTGATATTGTCAAAGTAAAAGTGCTGGAAATTGACGAAAAGAGACACAGAATAGCTTTGACAATGAAGGGCTTTTAGTATAAAATAAAAGAAAAAAGCTTAGAGGAGAGATTGTCGATGTATAATGATATGTTGGATACCATAGGTCTTGTAAGCAAATATGACCCCGAGGTTGCAGATGCAATGAATCTGGAATTGAAGCGTCAGAAAAATAACATTGAGCTGATAGCCAGTGAAAATATCGTCTCCCCGGCGGTTATGGCTGCCATGGGCTCTGTTCTCACCAACAAATATGCCGAGGGCTATCCTTCAAAGCGTTACTACGGCGGCTGCCAGTGCGTTGATATTCTTGAAAACATCGCAAGGGACAGAGCCTGCAAGCTGTTTGGCGCAGACCATGCCAATGTTCAGCCCCATTCCGGTGCATCTGCCAACTTTGCGGTTTACTTTGCACTTTTAAAGCCCGGCGACACTGTTTTGGGAATGAACCTTGATATGGGAGGACATCTCACACACGGCTCACCTGTAAACTTCTCCGGAAGGGACTACAACGTCATCCCCTATGGTGTCAACGATGATGGATACATTGACTATGACAAGGTAAGGGCACTTGCAAAGGAGCATAAGCCAAAGATGATTATTGCAGGAGCCTCCGCCTATCCAAGAGAAATAAAGTTTGATATATTCAGGGACATCTGCGACGAGGTGGGAGCTTATCTCGTAGTCGATATGGCTCACATAGCAGGACTTGTGGCATCAGGACTTCACATGAATCCTGTCCCCTATGCAGATGTTGTCACATCCACCACACACAAAACCCTAAGAGGTCCAAGAGGCGGACTTATCCTCTGCAAGGAGGAATTGGCAAAGACCATCGACAAGGCAATCTTCCCCGGAACACAGGGCGGCCCGTTAGAGCACATCATCGCAGCTAAGGCCGTTTGCTTTGGCGAGGCATTGAAGCCGGAATTTAAGGAATATATGAAAAAGGTTGCAGAAAATGCCCAACATCTTGCCGAGGGCTTCAGGGAAGTGGGCGTAAACATGGTTTCCGGCGGAACAGACAATCACCTCATCCTCCTGGATTTAAGAAGCCTTAATGTCACAGGAAAGCTTTTGCAGAACAATCTGGATTTAGTCAACATCACAGCCAACAAGAACACAATCCCCAACGAGCCTCTTTCTCCCTTCATCACAAGCGGATTGAGAGTGGGAACCCCCGCTGTTACAACAAGGGGCTTCGGCAAGGCTGAAATGAAGCTTATAGCAGCGTGGATCCGTGACATAGCTGTGGATTTTGACAAGAACAGCGAAAGAGTAAAGTCAGAGGTAAGCGAGCTTTGCAGAAAGTTCCCCCTCTATGAATAATTGAAATTACGAAATTATAATGTTAGCTGAAGCGGAGATGTTTTCTCCGCTTTGCTTTTCTGAAAAGGAAGTGTTAAATTGTCCTCTCCCCTTGCAGATGCCCTGCGCCCTGACAAGCTGTCCGATGTGGTAGGTCAGCATCACCTTATTGATGAGGGTGCGCCGTTAAGGCGGATTATCGAAGGCGGCAATATACCCAATTTGATTTTTTACGGCCCCTCAGGCGTGGGCAAAACCACAATAGCAAAAATAATCGCTTCAAAAACAGGCAGGCTTTTGAGAAAGCTTAACGGAACAACCTGCTCCACAGCTGATTTAAGAGAGATTTTCTCGGAGACGGACACCCTTTCAGGAAGAAACGGCATCCTTCTTTATTTGGACGAAATTCAATATCTCAACAAAAAGCAGCAGCAGACACTTTTGCAGTATATAGAGGACGGGAGCATAACTCTTATAGCCTCAACCACCGAAAACCCCTATTTTTACATTTACTCTGCCATATTGTCAAGATGCACCGTGTTTGAATTCAAGCCCCTTGACACATCAGATGTATTAAAGGCTGTAAACAGGGCATTCATAAAGGCAAAGGAAATATATAAAAAAGACTTTTCAATAGATGAAGGCGTTTCTCTTCTCATATCTCAAAGATGTGCAGGAGATGTAAGAAGGGCCTTGAACATGGTGGAGGTGCTGACGCTTTCAGCAGATGAGCATCTGACCTTGAAGCTTGCTCAAAGCGTGGCTGTTTCTGCCCCTGTGCGCTATGACAAGGATGCAGACGAGCATTATGACATTCTTTCTGCCTTCCAGAAATCAATGAGAGGCTCTGACGAAAATGCTGCCCTTTTCTATCTTGCCAGGCTTTTGGAGGCAGGGGATCTCATCTCTGCCTGCAGAAGGCTTATGGTGACAGCCTGTGAGGATGTGGGGCTTGCCTATCCCTCTATAATACCAATTGTAAAGTCCGCCTGTGACATGGCGCTGCAGCTCGGGCTTCCCGAGGCAAGAATCCCTCTTGCCGATGCTGTAATACTGATCTGCACAAGCCCAAAATCCAATTCCGGCATAGAGGCCATTGATTCTGCCATTGCCGACATACGCGCAGGAAGAGGGCAGAGCATACCGTCTCACCTTATGGACGGACACTATGAGGGAGCAAAAAAACTGGGCCATTCCATCGGCTATCTTTACCCCCACGCATACAACGGATGGATAGAGCAGCAATATCTTCCCGATGACATAAAGGACAGGGTCTACTACCAATTCAAAAACAACAAAATGGAGCAAGCTGCGCTCAGCTACCGAAGACTTCAAAGGGGGAAATAAAGGCCTTCAGGCACCCTGTGATAGGTTATTATTTATTGACTTTTTACAAAATTTCTAATATAATATTGCTTATTGATTTTTATTCTTAAAATGAGAGTTAAAAGTTATCAAAAAATTGGAGGCTTTAAGAAGTGAAGAAAGTTTCAAAATCAGTATTCTTCATTATCGCCGTTCTTATAGCGGTAATGGGATACTTTACCGTTGTGGGGCTTGACACCCGATTCGGTGATGTGACCACACGGACAATCAAAGGAGTAAAGGATATCCGATGGGGTATTGATGTAAGAGGCGGTGTGGATGTCACCTTTTCCCCTCCTGAGGGAATTGATGCCACAGATGAGGAGATGAGCGCCGCCGAATCGGTCATCGGAGTAAGACTGGTTGCTCAGAACATCACAGACTATGAGCTTTATACAGATTATCAGAATGACCGCATAATTGTAAGATTCCCCTGGAAGGCAGACGAAAAGGACTTTAATCCCGAAGAGGCTATAAGAGAATTGGGAGAGACAGCCCACCTGACCTTCAGAGAGATGGCACAGCAGGATCCTGCCACAGGCGCACCCTTTGGGGTTACATCCGAAAATATAGTTATAGAGGGCTCTGACATAGAAAATGCCAGCGCAAACTTCTATCGTGACGATTCCACCGGAATGAGCCACCACATTGTTTCTTTAAAGCTTACATCTGACGGTGCAAAGAAATTTGCAGATGCAACAACCAAGCTCTCTGCAAGCCAGAGCCCCATCTCCATTTGGATGGACGAGCACATGATATCAGCCCCCATAGTAAACGATCCCATCACCAACGGCGAGGCAATGATAACAGGAGGCTCAAAGCAGAATTCTGACGGCACGGTGGGCTTTACCCGTCAGGAGGCGATGGATCTTGCCAACAAGATAAATTCCGGCGCGCTGCCCTTTAAGCTTGTCACAGAAAATTACAACACCATTTCCCCAACCTTAGGCTCCGGAGCCAAGGATGCTATGGTTCTGGCAGGTGCCATTGCCTTTGCAGTCATTGCAATGATTATGATAGTTATGTACCGCCTGCCCGGATTTGTAGCGGTTATAGCTCTTTTGGGACAGCTTATCATAATGATTGCCTCCCTCACAGGCTTCTTCAGCGTATTCCCCTCCTTCACACTCACTCTCCCCGGTATTGCGGGCATTATTCTGGCAATAGGCTTTGGTGTTGACGCCAACATCATAACCGCCGAAAGAATCAAGGAAGAGCTTTATAACGGCAGATCTGTCGGCTCGGCAATAAATGCAGGCTTTTCAAGAGCCTTCTCAGCTATTTTGGATTCCAATGTGACGGTCATCATTGTCGCCATCATTCTCATGGGCTCCTTCGGACCTCCCGAAAGTATTTTTGCAAAGCTTCTCTCCCCTGTTTTCTTTATGTTCGGCCCCTCTGCCGCAGGTGCTATCTACTCCTTCGGCTACACACTTTTGGTAGGCGTTATCCTGAACCTTCTTATGGGCGTATTTGCCTCTCGCTTGATGCTCACATCCCTCTGCAGATTTTCCTGCTTTAAGAATCCTAAACTCTATGGAGGTAAGAGCAATGACTAAGATGAATTTTGATTTTTGCGCCAAGCGCAAGCTGTTCTTTTCTATTGCAATAGTTCTTGTGGCAATAGCTGTAATCGGCTCCTTTGTATTGGGTCTTAAGCTTGACATCCAATTCAAGGGCGGTGCGCTTATCACATATGCATATGAGGGAAATATTGACAAAAAGGATTTTGTTTCCTCCATTGAGGAGGTTTTGGGAAACAAGGTAAATATTCAGGAATCCTCCGATGTTTCCACAGGTCAGAAAAGCTTTGTCATCTCCTCACCCTCATCTAAGGGCTTCAATGCCGAAAAGCAGAACACTCTGGCTCAGACACTGGCAGAAAAATATAAGGACAACAAGCTGGAAACACGCTCCATCAATGTGGTAAATCCGACCATAGGCAGCGAATTTCTTTCAAAAAGTATGCTTTCTCTCTTCTTTGCAGCAGTTCTTATGGTTATTTATATCAGCATAAGGTTTAAGAAAATTAGCGGCTGGTCAGCCGGAATAACAGCGGTTGTGGCTCTTGTTGAGGACCTTTTTGCTGTATTTGCAGCCTTTGTGATTTTTGGATTCTCCATAGATTCCAACTTTATCGCCGTCTGCCTTACCATTTTGGGATATTCTCTTAATGACACCATTGTTATATACGACAGAATCCGTGAGAACAAGAGGATATACGGCACATCAAAATCTTTGGAGGAATTGGTAAACTTAAGCCTTAACCAATCCTTCAAAAGATCTATGATGACAACCATCACCACAGTTTCGGCCATGATAGTTGTATCAGTTGTAGCCTATATATACAACGTGACATCCATCATGTCCTTCTCCATTCCCATTACGCTGGGAATGATTTCCGGTTCATTCTCCTCCATGTGCATTGCTCCCAACCTTTGGGTACTTTGGCAGAATAAGAGAAAAGCAGCTTAAAGCTAAACCCAAGGGACGCAAACAATCATTGCGTCCCTTTTTGAATAAGGAGGCTGATTTATGAATACAGGCATTTCCACAGCATGCTTTTTTCCCATGCTTACAGAAAAGGCGTTGGAGGAGCTTTTGAAAAAGGGAACCAAAACATTGGAAATTTTCTTCAATTCCCCCTGCGAGAGCAACAAGGAATTCATGCTTTCCCTAATGCCTATGATAAATCATTACAAGGCCAGAATAGTCTCTTTGCACCCTTGCACCTCCGCCTTTGAAACACTCAGCTTCTTCGGAAAATATGAAAGAAGATTTTACGATTCCATAGAAAGCTATAAAAGGCTTTTTGAGGTATGCAATCTTTTGGATTCGGACATTTTGGTTTTTCATGGTGCCAAAAAAAAATTTCACATTGAAGAGGAGCTGTATTTTGAAAGATTTCAGAAGCTTTGTCAGGAGGGAAAAAAGGCGGGTGTAAACATATGTCAGGAAAATGTAGAGGGGTTTTCCTGCGGGGATGCCGATTTTATGAGCAGGCTTTTAAAGCAGCTGCCTGACACAAAAACCGTATTTGATGTAAAGCAATGTGTAAGAAATAATCTTGATCCCTTTTATATGCTTGATGTGATGGGAAAATCTGTTTACCATGTCCATTTAAGCGACCATGACAAGCAGAATGTATGTATGCTTCCGGGGCGCGGAAGTTTTGATTTTAAAAAATTTTTTCTCAGACTTAAATCGCTTGAATTTGACAAAAATGTTATAATAGAGTTATACAGCAATAACTTTGATTCCGGCGATGAGCTTATAGCTGCCAAAGGGTATATAAATCAGATAATAAGGGATGTACAAAAAAATTAAAAGGAGGCAGATTTATGAGGTGTCCTGTATGCGGTCATTTGGAAAGCAAGGTAGTGGATTCAAGGCCTATGGATGATGGCTCTAAAATAAGAAGGCGCAGAGAGTGCCTTGCCTGCGGAAAAAGATTCACCACCTATGAGGCCATAGAAACAACGCCTATGATGGTAAAAAAGAAGGACGGCTCATTGGAGGCCTTTGATTCCAACAAGCTTCTCAACTCCATGCTCCGCGCCTGTGAAAAGAGACAGGTTTCTCTGTCTCAGATTGAAAATGCGGCAAGGCAGATAGAATCGCGGCTTCAGAATACTATGGAAAGAGAGATACTCTCCAGCACCATAGGCGAGCTTGCCATGGAAAAGCTAAAAGGAATTGATGAAGCGGCATATGTTCGCTTTGCATCCGTTTACAGACAATTTCAGGACATAAACAGCTTTATGGATGAGTTGAAAAAGCTTTTGGAAAAATAAGCTAAATTATATTTTCAAGATTCAGCTGTTCATTTTTACCCATCTGCTGAATATCCAGCATAAAGGTATATAAAAGACTTCTTCCTTCCTCATCAGAGGTATGAAGGAGTCTTTTTACCTGCTTTAAGGTTTTTTCCATTTCATTTTTCTGTTCATTTCCCAAAATGGCAGCCCAGAGAAGAGAATTTTTCCCAAAGCTCTGTTCCAGCTTATAAATATCCTCATCGGATATATCCTGAAAGCTCAAAATCGTCTCCACCTGCTTTGAAAGCAAATCACATTCCTCTTTTATGGTGAGGCTGCCCCTTATAATAGCAGCAGATGTGATTGCAAACACCAAAAATGCCAGAATTGTTCTCTTCATCTTTTACTCTTCCTTTGGTAAAATATTTTTCCGTCTTTGTTGCAGGTCATGACCAGAATATCCTCCTTTTCCAAATTAAGCTCTGAAAGCTTGTTCAAAAGCCAGGCCTCCTTTATTGAAAGACATTCCAAAGACTCCTGCACTATTCTTCCGTCCTTTATTACAGAAAGCGAGGGGCCCTCACAGCCCTTGGATTTATTGCCCATGTCCTTGTTGCTGGCAGGTCTTGAATCAAATTTCTGATAAACTGACAGCTTTCCGTTGGTTTCTGCAACGGCAAAATCCACCTCGTCCAAATTGAAGATTCCGTTAAGCCTCAGCTCTTCCTCCAAATCATCAATGGATATCCTGAGCTTTTCCATCATTTTTTCATCAATTTTGCCGTTTTTGATGACATATCTGGATCTTCCGCATATAATCTTTCTGCCGTTTGGGAATTTTAAGGAGATGAAGGACATGAAAATTTCCAAAGAGAATATTACCACTATGGGCACAACGCCGGAAAGCAGTGATTTTTCCGAATTTTCTATGGGAATGGCAGCAATATTTGAAACTATGAATGTTGTCACAAGCTCAGAAGGCGACAATTCCCCCAGCTGCCGCTTTCCTGTAAAGCGCAGGAAAAATGTGATGAATAAATATAGAATTATTGATCTGTAAAATGTTATTATCATTAAACCACCCTTTTTCATCGCTTATTATTCCCAAAAAGCTTTGAAAAAACCTTTTGGCTTAAATTTTAAATTTTGCCTTGTAATTTTTTTTAAAGTTTGAGCAAATTAAATATTGAGAGCCTGCGCTCTTAAAATATTTAAAAGGGGGGTAAAAAATTAAAAAATTTATAAAAATAAACTGCTTTGTGCTTTCTGTCGCTGTACTTTTTTCAGGTCTTATAACCTTGGGAATATCATCCTGCTTCCCTGACGAGGTGTTTATAGAAAAGGGCGAAAGCGTAGAGGTGAAATGCCCTATACCTCTAAAAGCAGAAAGCACCAAAAATTCCGATGGCGAAAGCTATAATCTAAAGCTTACAACAAATGTGGGAACACTTGTAAAAAATGTCGAAATAAGGGAAATTGAAAAGCACCGGCTTATTCCGGCAGGGATACCATTCGGAATAAAAATGTTCACAAAGGGCGTTATGGTTGTGGGTTTAAGTGACATTGAAAAGGACGGCAGACTTATAAATCCGGCAAAGGAATGCGGAATAAAATGTGGAGATATCATTCTTAAAATAAACGGCAGGGATGTATCCTCCAACGAGGATGTGGGAAAAATAATAAATTCCTCCAAGGGTCAGGATGTGAAGGTGACACTCAAGAAAAAGGACCAGACCAAAACAGTTATGCTTAAACCTGCAAAATCCGCAGATGGCTACAAGGCCGGAATGTGGGTGAGAGATTCCTCTGCCGGAATAGGAACCATGACCTTTTATGATCCTCTTTCCGGCTCCTTCGGCGGCTTAGGACACCCTGTTTGTGATGTGGACACAGGAGAAATTCTGCCCATAGATCACGGAAAGGCTGTGGGTGTGAGCATATCCGGCGTGGTAAAGGGTGAAAAGGGCACTCCGGGAGAACTCAGGGGTGTGTTTTCCAGCCTCAATATCGGAAATTTGTATGACAACCGTGAAAGCGGAATATTCGGCAAGGCAGAAAATATAAGATATACCGCAAAGCCCATAGCAGCTGCCAAGAAAAGCGAAATAAACACAGGAGCTGCCTATATCCTGACAACTGTTGAGGGCAGCTCTCCAAAGCCTTACAAAATAGAAATAGAAAAAATTTCTCCACGGGAAAAAAACAGCTCCAAAAACATGATAATAAGAATAGTTGACCAATCCCTTTTGGCAAAAACAGGCGGAATTGTGCAGGGAATGAGCGGCTCCCCCATCATTCAAAACGGCAAGCTCATAGGAGCTGTAACCCATGTTTTTGTAAATGACCCCACAAGGGGCTATGGTATTTTTATCGAAAATATGCTGGATGAGGCAGCATAGCGGCAATCCGGTGCAGGCAATGCGTGTGCAAACTGGGCGAGCATCGCCACGCCATAAGGTAAGCTCGGTATCCTTATAAAAGGTAAGCGGCAGAAGGAAAATCCCTCTGCCGCATTTTTATCCAAGTCCAATATCTTAAAATTTCACTGCTTTAGTCGTGAAAGGTTCTTGCTGAGCAGAACATGTTAACGGGCCGTTTTCCGCTTTTCCAAAATTCTTACAATTCTTGGGCGGTTATATCTCT
>JAHHUC010000016.1 GCA_020024215.1 Oscillospiraceae bacterium
ATATAATAGCACAAAATTCTCAATTAGAAAACATAAATATAATAATTTTTTTAAAAAACTACAAATGTGATATAAGCTGTTGAAAAATTTTGATAAAAAAGCAGCTTTTTTTGCAGCTCTTTAAAAAATTTTCTTTTAAATTGTTAAGTACAACTATTATTGACATACCGCTTTAATAAAATACATATTTTTTCGCTTTGCCAATATGTCCTTTAAGGTCGGTATATCTTCTTGCTTGTACCATTTTTTTATTTTAATGCCTCTTTCTTATATGCAAAAAGCTGAGCAGCACTACATTTTAAAGCCTTTTTTATCATTTTTGCTATAATTTTATTATATTCATTATGAAACAAGGCATTGCTGCAATTATTAACTAATCATGAATTTTTAATTAAAAACTATTGACAGCCTATTGATAGTGTTATAAAATTGTTTGGAATTACATAGTGGGGTGCAATTTATTTCATTTTATCCATATTGGCTAAAATGTATTTGTTTAAATTTTTTACAATATATGTTGTCCCACAAACAAAAATGGAGGATTTGAACAATGAAATTCACAAAATTCATTGCAGTTTTATTGGCAGGAGCCATGATGACTGCAACACTTGCTTCATGCGAGAATTCCGAAGAAGCATCACAACAGCCCTCTGACCAAAACAGCAGCCTTGCTGAATCTGTTGCAACCAAGGATGCAGATCAGACACTCACTCTTGTAAACAGCGACTGCAAGGTTCTGGATGTAAACGATGTAAGAAATTCAAACGAATTCCTTCTTCTTTCCCACGTTCAGGAAGGTCTTTTCCGTGTCATTCCCGACAAGGACGGCAATGCTGTGCTCACAAATGCAGGCTGCGAAAACTATGAGGTTTCTGAGGACGGACTTACATACACATTCAAGATAAGACCCCAGAAGTGGAGCGACGGCAAGGAGGTTACCGCTCAGCAGTATGTCGATTCTATCCTCCGTCTTTTAAACCCCGAAAACGGCTTTTCCTACTCCTTTATGGCCTATGACATACTCAACGCAGAAGCTTACTATGACGGTAAGGCAAGCAAGGAGGAGGTAGGTGTCAAGGCTCTTGACGAGATGACACTGGAGATAAAGCTTCAGGCAAACATCCCCTTCTTTATCAAAAAGCTGGCAAACGTATGTTTCTTCCCTGTGAGACTTGATGTTATTGAGGCAGCAGGCGAGCAGAGCACATACAACTCCGACTTCACAAAGCATGTATTCAACGGACCCTTTGTGATTTCTGAGCGTATTCTCGGAAACGAGATCGTTCTTACAAAGAATGAAAGCTATTGGGATGCCGAAAATGTTCATCTTAAAAAGGTTACACTCAAGGAAATCTCTGAGGATTCCACAAAGTCCATCCTCCTTGAAAACAAGGAGCTGGATGCTGTTGAGGCTACAACAGAGTATGTTCAGAAGTGGAAGAAAATGACAGACGACGGACTTCTTGTAAATGTTTCCAAAACCTCTCCTTCTGTCAACTATATGTGCTTCAATCAGCACACAGGCGGCACCTCCGGACTTATGAACAACAACAAGGTGCGCCTTGCCCTCTCTCTTGCCATCAACAGAGAAGAGATGAACGAGCTGGTTTACAGCGGAGTAAACACCCCTGCTTACGGACTTATCCCATATGAGCTCAATGTAGGAGACAAGGAATTCAGATCTCTTGCACAGGAGCCTCTCAAGGCTTTATATGCAGAATATGCCGACAACAACGAAAAGCTTCAGGCACTCTTCAAGGAAGGCCTCAAGGAAGTTACAGGCAGCGATGACATCAGCAAGGTGACACTTACAATCATTTCCTCCGGTGCAACTGTTCAGAATCAGGCTCAGCTTGAATATTTCAAGCAGACCTGGGAGACAAAGCTGGGCTGCAAGATAAATGTAAACATACTTGCCGACTCCTCCTTATTCAAGACAGAAAGAAATGCCAACCGCTATGATTTGGTTTATATGGGCTGGAACGGCGACTATGATGACCCCATGACATTTATGGAGCTTTGGAACACAAAAAGCGGCTATGCCAAGTTTATGGGCGGTTATCACAACGAAGAGTTTGATAAAATGTTCGATTCTCTGGCAACCGAAAGCGACAGCGCAAAGCGTGCAGAGACATACATCAACATGGAAAAGAACCTTGTGGCCGAACAGGCAGGAATGTCCCCTGTATATTTTGCCAACAAGCAGTACTTCGTTCAGAATTATGTAAAGGATCTGGTGTTCCCCACATTCGGTTCCGCCTATGAATTCAGCCGTGCGTACATTTCCGGCAAATAACTCTAAACAATGATATGTGAAAACTCTGTATAAAGAGCTGTTCACGAAAAAAATTTATGGAGGCTTGAGGTACATTACCTTGAGCGTCCATAAATTTTTAAAAGACAGCATTTTGCAGAGCTTTTTCAAAAGGTATCAAATGGAGGAACTTATGTTAAAATATACTGCTAGAAGATTTTTAGAAATGATATTTACATTGTTTATCATCGCAACAGGAACTTTTTTCCTTCTGGCTGCAGTTCCCGGTGATGCATTGGCTGAAAGAGCCGAGCATCTCCCCGAAAAGGTGAGAGTAAACCTATATGCGCGCTATGGCCTTGATAAACCTGTTATGGAGCGTTATTTCATAACAATGAACGGCATGCTTCACGGCAATTTCGGTGAATCTGTAATCTTTGAAGGAGAGACTGTTTCAGATATTGTCAAAACCAAAGGCCCTGTCTCTGCAAGACTTGGCATACAGCAGATGGCTTTGGGAATAACCTTAGGTCTTGCCCTGGGAATTGTTGCAGCCATGAAAAAGGGAACATGGGTGGATTATTCCATTGTCTGTCTCTCCATATTGCTTATTTCAATCCCGCATCTCATATTCGGAATTTTGCTGCAAAGGGTTTTTGCAGGTGAGCTTCACTGGTTCCCCACAATAGGCTGGCCAAAGGGCGATCTTTGGGAGGTTTGGTTCGGAGGCTGGAAATACACCATACTTCCGACGCTCACAGGCTGCTTTGTTTATATAGCAAACTATGCCAGACTTCTTAAAACGTCCATGCTGGATGTGATGAATCAGGAATACATCCTCACAGCCGAGTCAAAGGGTCTTAGCAAATGGCAGGTAATGCGCCGCCATATACTCAGAAATTCCTTCATCCCTGTTGTAACAAATCTCCCCATGAGTATCGCCATGTGTATAACAGGTTCATACTTTATTGAAAAGATTTTTGCTATTCCCGGCTTCGGCAAATATTATGTTGAGGCTATCGGAGGGCGAGATGTATGCATAGTGATGGGACAGACTGTCATTACAGCGGCTATTTACATAGCGGTTGTATTTCTGACTGATATCCTTTATACACTTGTCGATCCGAGAATACGAATTCGCGGCGGTAAAAAATAGGAGAATATAAATATGGAAGAATTAACAGCAGCTAAATTTAAAAGGGTTGACAGAAGCCGCTTTGACACTGACGCCATGGTCCGTCCCACCGTAACATACTGGCAGGATGCATGGAGAAGGCTCAAGAAGAATCCGGTTGCGGTTTTCGCAATGCTTCTCTTGATTTTGTGTTTTCTTCTCATGGCACTGGGCCCTGTAATAAACGGGCAGGAATATGTCAAAATCAACGCTCTTATGAAAAACAAAGGCGCCAGCGCAGAGCACTGGTTCGGCACAGACTTTTTGGGAAGGGATCTGTTCTGCCGAGTGTGGGTGGGAGCCAGAGCCTCACTTGCAGTAGCTCTTGGATGTACAGCTATCCAGATTGTTGTAGGCAGCGCCTACGGCGGAATTATGGCTTATTTCGGCGGGTGGATAGATGAGGTTATGATGCGTATAGTAGAGATCCTCACCTCTATGCCCTCACTTCTTCTTACAATGCTTGTGATGATGGTTATGGGAAATAATCTTATCGCTCTGCTATTTGCCATGTGCATGACCTCCTGGTGCGGCACAGCAAGGCATATGCGCGGCATGATAATGCAGCTGAGGGAATCTGAATATGTCATGGCAGCAGAAACTCTGGGCGCAAATCCTGCATGGATAATTGCAAAGCACCTTGTTCCCAACACATTGAGCATACTTATACTCAATGTGGCTACAAGCATACCCAACTACATATTCACAGAAGCATCCCTGAGCTTTTTAGGCTTGGGACTTAAAGACCCTGTGATAAGCCTTGGCGTTCTTATTTCAAATGGTCAGTCTGTGCTGGATCTTTATCCCTCACAGATCTTTTTCCCGGCTTTGGTGCTTTGCATAATAGTCCTTGGATTCAACCTTTTAGGTGACGGCCTGAGAGATGCCCTTGATCCAAGACTTCGTCAGTAGTTAAGCAAAAGGAGCAATTTATTATGGATAAATTATTAGAGGTAAAGGACCTTAAAGTCTCTTACCACACATATGCCGGTGAAGTGCAGTCTGTAAGAGGTGTATCCTTTGATGTCAATGAGGGCGAGGCAGTCGCCATTGTAGGAGAATCCGGATGCGGAAAATCCGTAACATCAAAATCAATTATGGGCCTTATCAAAACACCTCCCGGAGAGATAAAAAAAGGCAGTGAAATCCTGTATAAGGGCAGAAACATCCTCGACTTCACACAGAAGGAGTGGAGTGAATACAGAGGAAATGAGGTGTCCATCATATTTCAGGATGCCCTGGCATCGTTGAACCCCACCATGACTGTGGGAAAGCAGATAGTTGAAAACCTTATGATGCACCGCAGCATGAGCAAGAAAGAGGCGTTTGAAGAAGCTGTCAGGCTTTTGAAGCTGGTTGGAATACCAAATGCCGAGGAACGTGTAAATCAATATCCTCACGAATATTCCGGAGGTATGCGCCAGAGAGCCATGATAGCCATAGCCTATGCCTGCCAGCCCAATCTGCTCATCGCAGATGAGCCGACAACAGCTTTGGACGTAACCATTCAGGCTCAGATAATGGACCTTATAAAGGATCTTCAGAAAAAGATGAATACAGCCGTAATACTTATCACACACGATTTGGGGGTTGTTGCCAACATAGCCTCACGAATAGTTGTGATGTATTCCGGAAAAATTGTTGAAAGAGGCTTCAGAGACGATATATTCTATCGCCCCAAGCACCCCTACACCTGTGCCCTGCTCAAGGCAGTTCCCAGACTTGACCTTTCCAACAAGCAAAAATTAGCGTCCATTGAGGGAACCCCTCCGGATCTTATATCCCCTCCAAAGGGATGTCCCTTCTGCACAAGATGTGAATATTGCATGGATATATGCTGTGAGCAGGCCCCCATGACTACACATTTTGAAGATGGGCATGAAGCTGCCTGCTGGCTGCATCATCCGTTGGCGCCAAAGGATAATCTGCCTTTCAAAACGGAGGAATGTAAGTAATGGAAAAAGAAGTTTTATTGGATGTCAAAAATTTATGCAAATATTTTCAGGTGGGAAAGGGCCTTACACTTAAAGCGGTTGACGATGTTTCCTTTAAAATCCATCTGGGTGAAACGCTTGGCCTTGTCGGAGAATCAGGCTGCGGCAAAACAACCTGCGGCAGAACCTGCATAGGAATTTATAACAAAACAAGCGGTCAGGTATCTTATGACGGCAAGGATGTTCACAGCCTGAAAGGAGCTGAAAAAAAGGCTTTCAAAAAGGAGGTTCAGATGATCTTTCAAGATCCCTATGCCTCACTTGACCCCAGAATGACTGTTGCCGATATAGTTGCAGAGGGCATAGATATACATGGTCTTGCCAAGGATAAAAAGGAGCGCACAGAAAAAATCTATCACTATCTGGACCTTGTAGGACTTAACAAGGAGCATGCAAACAGATTTGTTCACGAATTTTCCGGAGGTCAGAGGCAGCGCATCGGAATTGCAAGAGCCTTGGCTGTCGAGCCAAAATTTATAGTGCTTGATGAGCCTATCTCGGCTTTGGATGTCTCCATTCAGGCACAGATAGTAAATCTTCTTATAAAGCTTCAAAATGATATGAAGCTTACATATCTGTTTGTGGCCCATGACCTTTCTATGGTAAAGCACATTTCAGACAGGGTTGCAGTGATGTATTTGGGAAGCATGGTTGAGGTTACAACCTCAGAGGAGCTTTATCGAAATCCCCTTCATCCTTATACACAGGCATTGCTTTCAGCCATTCCAATCCCTGACCCTCAGGTGGAAATGGAAAGGGAATCCACCAGAATAAAGCTGGAGGGCGATGTTCCAAGCCCCATAAATCCTGCACCCGGCTGCCGCTTCAGAGGAAGATGCAAATATGCAAATGAAAAATGCAGCCAGTGTGCCCCCACTTTAAAAGATGTCGGCAACGGACATATGCTTGCCTGTCACCGTTATGATGAATTATAAGAAGGATATTCTGTTTTCCTTGAAAATCGGGATTTTCAGCACGCTTTCAGCATCCTTGCTGCTCATATTGTGCGGCTGGCTGTTCAAAGGCTTTGATATTACAGCTGCAATTTCCGTATGGAGATCAGGAATGTGTATAATAAGCGGTCTTATGCTTCTTATGGTGGGTGCAATGATTTTATTTAAGAGAAAAATGACACCCGAGGAAGATTCACGCTGGAGAGGCCGCTTCAAAAAGCTTAATTATTCCGGTGTTATAGGCATTATTGCAATAATATTTATTATAGGCACAGTTATATCAGACTATCTTTTTCTTTCAATGAAATAAAAGTCTCCTGCACTTATGATTTTAAATTCAGTATGTCAGCATATAAAGTACGCTTTCTTAAACTGCATATTTAGTTTAAATAACAAAGGGCTGCGGAGGATGAAAACATTTTAGTATTTTCATCCTTCGCAGCCCTTTTTGTTTTTTTAAGACACCTTATGGCAAAATTGATATAGATAAACTGCCGTTTTTCTCTGTTATGCTATTGACCTATTTGTGAAACAACCTTCTGCTCTGTTATTATTCCGCGCTGGCGGTAATAGCTGTCGCTGTCCTTCTGTTTGATTTCAGCTTCAAGCCTGTCTGCTTCCTTTTTTAACATATCCTCTTCTTCAGGACTTATATTTGAAGAAAGCCTCTGCTTTATTTTTTCCAAAGTCTCTTTGAGCTTTTCTATCTCATTATCCACAGCATCTGTATTGATGGTGGTTTTCACAATTTGAAATTTTTCGCTGTCAGAATCTTTAGATTTATGCACAGCATCCTCATCGGGATTTTCAAATTTTATTGTGCGGTTTCCCTCTTCATCAAAAGAAAGCTCATAAACTCCCAAAGGGCGTGGCTTGACCTGATGCTCAAATGTATCAAAATTTTCTTTCATCTCATAGGGCAATTCCTTGGAGACATCCTTTTTTTCAGCTTCTGCTTTCACAGTATTTTCTGTTTTTTCAATGCCGTCTGATGAAATATCCTGTCCCCTTTCTCCCTCTGGCAGCTTTGACTTTTGCCTCTGCAAATTTTCAATCTGCCTTTGAAGATTGTCCGTCATTTTTTCTTTTTCTTCAAAGGAAAGCTGCTTATTCTTCCTAACCTGCTCCAATTGCTTTTTAAGCCTATCAGCTTTTCTGTCAATAGATAGGCTGTCGTCTGATTTATAAGAAGCTATATTTTGCACCTTACCGGGCCCATTTATAGCTGCAACTCTCATTAAGCTCTCCTCCTTATTTATATAATCTAGTGTACCTTCAATATATTTTTTCGGCTGTTTTTTTAAAAAAACAATTCATTTTAAGCCTGATTTGCTCTTAGGAATGATCCACACATAAAAAGCTAAAAATAACCGTCAGCTTTCAGATATCTAATCTGTCAAAAAGGGCCGGTACATCATTATGGCATCATTTATAACCACAAGCTCCTCACCTATAAATCTGCCATCCATATCAAAGCACTGCTTGTACAGCTCGTTATGGCGGCTGTATCCTCCCCAATATTCAAGCTTCATTTCATGATTTCTCTCAACAATCTCATATTTTTCCTGAGGAATAGCCGAAACTCTCCACTCCCCCTCCAAATATTCCTCGCCCACATTTATAATAAGCTGGTATGTATCCGGTGTATTATTCTGTATCATAAGATCCCCATGAGGATAAAAGCAGGTAGCTCCGCTCCCGAATGGCTGTGTCCTGTTAGAATCGGGAAAAACATCATATCCGTGGCGATGACGCTCAATAACAGTCAGCGGGGTATGTATTGTCATCCAAAAAATAAGGTTGGAGAGCTGGCAAAGTCCTCCGCCTGTTCCCGATGTAAATTTTCCGTTTTTAAGAATCATGCCCTCTGCATAGCCCTTTCTTTTTGTGGGATTTCCGATAAGATACCAATAGGAGAATATTTCTTTGGGCCTTAAAATTATGCCGTTAAGCTGCTTTTGGGCTATCTTCAAATTAACTATCTTGTTTTTCTGCATCCACATATCAACGTCCTTAAGCTTCCTCATAAGTATGGTTTTATGAGAAAAATAAGTGTAGGGCAAAAGCTCACCCTGCTTTTCCGCTGCAAAATCTTTATTCATTTTTAACCAGATAAGTTTTCTTTTTGTCCCATAGTAAAATGTTCCTAAAAAAAGACGCAAATCAGAACGAAGCCTTGGCTTTTTCATCATTACCCCTCCTTGTATAAATGCTTATCTATTCTGATTATAGCACCTTTTTTGTCAAAATCCATACTATTTCTGAGCACATAAAATATCAATTTGAAAATTTTCATAAAAAATGGTATTATATCTGCATAACGATAAAGGTATTATCGATGCTGATTTTGTAGAAAAGGCAATATACTTTTGATATGTGAAAGGAGACAATATGAGACTCACCGACCATGAAAAGGCTATGCTCAACGGTGATTTGGGCGAAATCACACAGCAGGCCATGCAAGCGCTCTATGACCTCTCTATCTTCTACGATGTAGAGGAATTTGTAGAGATTGTAGGCTGTCATGATGACAGCACAGTTTATGCAGGTGAAGCGCAGGTTGCCTTTGCAGAAATGCTGGCAGAAAAGGGAGCAAAATTTGCTGTGCCCACCACAACAAATGCCTGCGCCTGCGACATGAATCTTTGGAACAGGCAGAAAATGGATGTTGAAACCATGTCGGCTACAAGAAGAATTGAAGCTGCACACATCAAAATGGGTGCCGTTCCAATTTGGTCATGCGCTCCCTATCATGTGGGTACTGCCCCATCCTTCGGACAGCAGGTTGCCTGTGCCGAATCCAATGTAATATGCTATTACAACTCGGTCATAGGAGCAAGAACCAACCGCTATGCAGGCCCCTTGGAGCTTCTTTGCGCCATAACAGCAAGAGCACCCTATTTTGGACTTCATGTGCCTGAAAATCGAAGGGCTCAGGGACTTGTAAAATTGGGAAAGGATATCAAGGAGGAATATTTCACCGACGAAAGCATTTACAATTTGGTGTCCTATGCCTTCGGCAGCATTGTAAAGGACAGGGTTTGGGCTTTAGAGGGCGTTCCCTCAAAGGGCATGACAAATGAAATTTTAAAGCAGTTCAGCGCAACTGCCTCCTCCTCAGGGGGAATAGCCCTTTTTCATATGATAGGAATTACACCTGAGGCGCAGACCTTAGAACAGGCCTTTGGAGGAAATAAGCCGAGGGAAACGGTGGAGATCCATTTAGAGGATTTGGAAAAGGCTGAAAGTCTTTTGACCAATCCTGAGGTTGATGAATTGGATGCCATAGTTTTAGGCTGTCCTCACGCCTCCTATAATGAGTGTGTTATGGTAAGAGACTTATTCGACAAAAGAAAGGTTGCCTCAAACACCAACTTCTGGCTTATCACACCCAGAAGTGTTGTTGACAGACTTAAAGACAGCGGTGTGTATGAGGAGCTTATAAGATCAGGCGTGCAGGTCTATTCCGACGGCTGCATATTGGAATATCGCTGCAATAATTTAGGCACACGCACAATGATGTCCAATTCAGGAAAATTTGACACCTACTGCTTCTCTATGAGGGGGATTCAGCCTGTATTCGGAAGCATGAGGGAATGTATTGAATCTGCTGTTGCAGGAAGAGTTGTAAAGGAGGCAAAGCCATGGAGAAAATAACCGTCAAAGCCAAATATGCCGTCCGTGGAAATGTAAAGGCTCCTGTTTTATGGTCCAATGAGCCCATAAGCTTTTGGGGTACTGTTGACCCTCAAAGCGGCCTTATAAGGGATAACCGGCATCCAAACTATATGCAGAATATGAGCCAAAAAGTTTTCTGCTTTCCCACGCCCAAGGGCTCCAGCGGAACCGGTCTTATAATTTTAGAGCAGATAAGAACCTCATGTGCGCCTGCCGGCATAATAAATCTCAGAAGTGATCCTGTGGTTCTCACAGGTCCCATTATTGCAAACAGGTTCTACAATGTAAAAATTCCGGTTGTAAATCTTTCAGAAGAGGATTATATGAAGCTTGAAAATGCCAAAGAAGCGGAATTTTATGAGGATAAGGACGAAATAACCATCTACTATTAAAATTTAATATTTTAGGAGACTTTTATGAACAAGCTAACAGAGGACCGCAGGCTTAATAAGGCGGCTTTTTTACCTGCCATAATCATTCTTGGGCTTTTTATAATTGCAGGAATAATCTGGAAAGAGCCTGTGGGCAATTTTATGACCATGCTGCTTTACGGCATGGCTGATTATTTTGGCGCATACATAAATCTCCTGTCTCTGACATTTATAATCCTGGCTGTGGTATTTATAATATCACGCTATGGAGATATAGTTATTGGAGGCCCTGATGCAAAGCCGGAATACAGTATGTTCAATTGGTGCTGTATGTCCCTTTGCTCAGGAATAGGAACAGGACTTTTATTCTGGGCTATGGGTGAGCCTATATTTCATTTTATGACAACCCCCAGCGCCATAGGCGAGCCAAACACAAGAAGAGCCGGAATATTCGCAATTTCCCAGGCAATGTGGAATTGGAGCTTTGTGCAGTATTCAATGTATGCTGTGTGTGCAGCTGCCTTTGCCATAATCTGCTATAACAAGGGGAAAAGCCTTTCATTCAATTCCATAGTGCAGGCAGCTGCCGGGAAAAATATACCCTGGCTCAACACTTTGATTACAGCGACAGTCATCTTCTGTCTTATGGGCGGAACTGCCAACTCCATGGGGGTGGGGCTTATGCAGATAGGCGCAGGACTGGAAAGCGCCTTCAACATTCCCCAATCGGCGGCGGTTTGGCTTATTGCAGCCATTTCAATCACAGTGATATTTGTGCTTTCCTGTGTTTCGGGAATAGGCAGGGGCTTGAAAATGGTATCCTCCGCCTGCACATATATTTTCATTTTCCTGCTCTTTTATGTTTTCATCTTTGGAAATACAGAATTCATTACAAAGATAACCAGTGAATCCATTGGCTTTATGATAGACAACTGGGGCACACACACCACTATAATGAATGCCATGTCACCTGACGACAAGTGGTTTGCAGACTGGATTGTTCAGTATTGGGCTTCATTCATTGTCTATGCTCCCGTGATAGGAATGTTTTTGGCAAGGATGGGAAGGGGCAGAACTGTAAGGACATTTATGTTGGTGCAGATATTGTTTCCGTCCCTCTTTTGCATACTCTGGATAGGTGTTTTCGGCGGACAGACCATCTATCTGCAAACCTCCGGAAATCTGGATGTCTGGCAGGCTGTCAGCACATATGGTATGCAATCAGCTGTATTTCAAATTTTAGGCACTCTCCCGATGAGCAAGCTGATAACAATTATTTTTCTTTTAACTGTTACTTTAAGCTTCTGCACACTTGCCGACCCTATGGCATCTGTGGCAGCCACACTTTCTGTAAAAAGCCTTTCTGCGGATGCAGAGGCCCCTAAAAAGCAAAAGATAATTGTGGGCTGCATACTGGGAGCAACCGCCTATACACTGGTTGCCACCGGAGGAATAAACTCTGTAAAGGGAATGTTCACTTTGGTTGGACTTTTGCAAAGCGCAGTTATGATTCTTTGCGCTGCTGCTCTCTTTAAATGCGGCAAAAAATGCTGTTTCTCCCCTAACTTCGGTTTTTCTGACAAAATTGAAGAAAAAGAGGAGTAACAAAATCCGGATACTAAAAAATGGGCTGTACCAATTTGATACAGCCCATTTTTATTTCACTACATTCATCTCTTTTTAAGCTTTTTGCCTTAAATTTTTAAGGCTTGCATATTCCGCAGGGCTCATAGCCCTTTTTGAGCAGCTCTTCCCTTGTGCCCTTAAATTTTTCCTTGTTCTTTGCCTTCATAGAGGTTGCTCCCTTGCAGCTTGGATCATGGAATTTCTTTGAATCCTTATTGAGGACATATTCCATTGCATCCTTGCTGTCTGATTCTTTGGAGGTGCTTTGCTCCTCCTCTTTTTTGCCGTCCTCTGATGAATCATGATTTGTTCCGTCAGCATAGTTTATTGTGACATTAGGCTGTGCATTGTAGGCAAAAACACAAAAGGAAACCCCCTTGCCCTTGTCTTCAACAGAATATCCCTCCATCAAAACGCCGTCAGCTAAAAGATTTTCGCCCTCAAACACAGGTGTCACCCTGTACATAACATGATTATCCGTCTCCTTAACATAATCTGCAACCATGTTCTCAAAAGGAAGCATACCCTTTATGTTAAGATATCTTGTACCTGTTATAAGGTTTTTCTCATTGGCATTTTCTCCTGCTAGCTGAAAGCCTATAAGGTGGCATCTGTTATAAAGATATTTTCCGTCTACAAAATCATACTTTGCCATCTGCCAGCCTGTGGGCTTTATCATACCGATTTCGCCCCTTTTTTCAGTGGGCATTATGTCCTTGCCTATACAGGCCATAGTCTCTGTGCATCTTCCCAATTCATCCAACTCGCCATAATATTCAAAGGATTCATCTGTTATTTCCTCCTCTGTGAAAAACGGGACATTGCCGTTTACCTCTATGTAGGCTTCATCTGAAAACGGCGGTATGTCATTAAGTGATATGACGCTTTTGGTGTCTGTGCCCTGAAGTATTAAATCCCCACAGCCTGTAAATACAGAAAGTGCCAGCAAAAGCGCTAAAATAAAGCCGGAAAATTTCAAATTCTTTTTCATTTTAACTCCTAAACAAAAGCTTATTTACAAATTGAATTGTATTTTTCTATTATACCAAAGTTTTGTATCAAAAGGAATTATAAAAATTTAAAATATCATTTTCTTTACAGCTATCCCAAAGCCACATCCAAAATCATCATTACAGTGAAGCCGACTGCAAAAAACACTGTGCCTATATTGGAATGTTTTCCCTGGCTCATCTCGGGTATAAGCTCCTCAACCACCACATAAATCATGGCTCCGGCAGCAAAGCTTAAAAAATAAGGAAGGGCAGGAACAATGAGCCAGGAGGCCAGAATTGTGAGTATTGAGCCTATTGGCTCAACTATTCCCGATAAAATCCCGTACATAAGAGCCTTTTTCTTGCTTACTCCCTCTGATCTTAACGGCATGGAGATAATAGCTCCCTCGGGAAAATTCTGAATGGCAATACCGATGGAAAGCGCCAAAGCTGCCGCCAGAGAAATCTTAGGATTTTGAGCCATAAATCCTGCATACACAACACCCACTGCCATGCCTTCAGGTATATTGTGAAGTGTTACTGCCAAAACCAGCATGGTTGTCCTTTGAAGCTTTGTTTTTGGCCCCTCTGCTAAAGCGGAATTTCTGTGAAGGTGAGGAATTATGTGGTCTAAAAGCAGCAGAAACAAAATTCCTAACCAAAAGCCGACAGCGGCAGGTATAAAAGAAAATTTTCCCATGCCTTCAGATTGCTCCAATGCGGGGATCAAAAGGCTCCACACAGAAGCTGCCACCATAACACCGGCTGCAAAGCCGCTCATGATGCGCCCGATTGTTACACCCATGTTTTTTTGCTTCATAAAAAGCACACAGCATGAGCCTAAGGATGTACCAAAAAAAGGAATCAAAATTCCAATCCAGACATTTTTGTCCAATATAAAAACCCCTTTCTGCTATTTAAGCCTGAAAAATCGGAAGTCGCATTTATCTGCGCCCTCTGCAAGTGTAAGCGTGCGCTCCAAACGAAGTCCCATTGTTTCGGCGAACATATAGTCCAGTCTGCAAATATATTTTGCAAGATTTGGACATCCCTCATCATTGAACAGCTTGCAAACGCCGCATTCCAGATAGTCATATCCCAAATCATATTCATTGTTTTTCGGCAAAAGCTCCACAACCCAGTCATTTTCATATATGCGTTTTTGAGTATTTTCCGCCCACTTTTTTTGCTTTTCAATGCGCTTTTCAGAAAGATAGTGATCTGCATCCCCCATCACCATGGAAAATACACGGCTGGCTTTAAGACGCCTTGTTAGAATTTCTATATTTTCATCAGGTGAAAGGCCATCCTCACGATTCATGGCAATAAACCACGCCCCCAGCGCATAGGCGCTGAGCAATGTATTGTGCCTGCCTATATCCTTGGCATTATCGAGTATGCGCTCATATTCTTCAAGTATTTTTTTCCTGCACAAAGCATCTGTGTCATCCTTTATGATTCTAAAGAAAAACTGCCCCATAACAAATGTAGAAAAATTCTTCTTCATCCCATTTTTCTCCCTATCATGCTTTTTAAAATAAACCTGTCTAGCCTTCGGTTTTTAAAGTTAGCTTAAACTAACTAAGTAAGTAATAGCACAAAACAAATATATTTTCAATCCGTTTTGTGCAAAATTAAAATATTTGTGATTTTTTAATTAAGCAGCAGTTTTTAAAAAATGCTGTTATTCTTTTTGCTGCGCCCTTTTTAAAGCTTCGCCCACAAGATTTTTTCCCCTCAGCTTCATGGAATTTGCTTGAACTATATCCCTTATTTCGGAATTTGCCTCCATGACCTCACTGTAAAAAATTCCGGCAGAAACACGCTCTGCACCATGACCTAATATTATGACCTGCTCTAAGGAATCCGAGGTTGCAACCCTCACCCTGTATTTTTTCCCTATTTCATATGTGGTCTTTTCAATATAGGAATCCGCAGTTTCCGCTTCCTTGGTAAAGACGATATTTATATTGTGATATCTCTCCGCCGAGCCGGGATTTCCCTTTACTCTGTAAGCGTCGAACACCAAAATAACATTGCACTTTTTATAACCCTGATAATTGCTCAAAATATCTGCAAGTGCCCTTCTTGCTGCATCCATATTGTCCTTTGCAATGGCTTTAAGCTCATCCCATGCAAAAATGATATTGTATCCATCCACCAAAAGATATTCTGTAAGTCTGTCTCTAATCGTCTGCGTATTTTCCTTTTCTTTTTCCTTTTCCTTTTCCTCTTCCAGATAGACTACATCCTGCCTTCGCTCATTAAAATTCTTTCTTTTTATTGCTCCGTAGGTTCTTTCAAAAATTGCCCTCAATTCCGCATCATCCTCAAAGCTTGAAGAAGCTCTGCTGCCTGAGGTCTTTGTAAAGGAAGCCCTCTTTTCATCATCCTCGTCAGCTTGCTTTTTCACTGTTTTGCCGGATAGATGCATATACTTTTCCACCTCAAACCAAGGCACAATAAAGCCTGAGCCGTGAGCGCAGAAAACAGAATCCGCCGTATTTTCCAAATCGGAATCTGCATCATAGCCTGCTTCTGATATAACATCCTGAGCTGATGCACATACATCATATCTTCCGGCAACAAGAGAGAGCCTTCCTCTGCCCTTTGTAAATGCTGCCAGCTCAGAGCTGTAATCATACATTTTTGAAACCGGAGCATAGCCCTTTAAAACCGCATATTCCCCCATATGCTTTGGGGAAAAGGTGTGCCCTCCCATAACCTGAATATCTGTTATGGCCCTCCCCAGAGTCTCAGTCGGCAGCTCTATGGTAAAGTCATAAAAAGGCTCTAAAATAATGCTGTTTGCCCTTCTTAGGCCATGACGCACCGCCCTGTATGTGGCCTGACGGAAATCTCCCCCCTCTGTGTGCTTAGGGTGAGCCTTTCCGTTTATCAGTGTTATATGTATATCTGTTACAGGTGAGCCTGTGAGAACCCCCAAATGCTCTTTTTCTGCCAGATGTGTCATCACAAGCCTCTGCCAGCTTAAATCCAGAACGTCGGTGCTGCAAAGTGAGGAAAAGGTAACTCCGCTTCCTCTTTCGCCCGGCTCCAAAAGAAGATGAACCTCTGCATAATGGCGCAATGGCTCAAAGTGTCCCACACCCTCCACAGAATTTGCAATAGTCTCCTTATACACAACGCTGCCGCGCCCAAAGCTTACATTTAAGCCAAAGCGCTCTGCTATTTTGCTTTTGAGCACCTCCAGCTGAATTTTTCCCATAACCTGCACATGGATTTCCTTTATGCTCTCCTTCCAAAGTATATGAAGCTGAGGATCCTCCTCCTCTAAAATTCTGAAGCTTTTAAGAGCCTGCAAAAGATTGCAGCCATTGGGAAGTATTATCTGATAGGTCAAAACAGGTGTCAGCAAGGGGGGCTTGGCAGAATTCTGCACCCCCAGGCCCTCTCCTGCAAAGGTTTTTGAAAGCCCTGTAACTGCGCAGATTTTTCCTGCCTCCACACAATCCACAGCCTTGAATTTTTCACCTGAATAAATCCTTATCTGGTCTATTTTCTCAGACCATTCCTCACCCTTAAAGCAGCCCTTAACAAGGTCCTTTACCCTTATGCTGCCGCCTGTCAGCTTCATAAATGTAAGCCTTGAGCCCTGATCATCCCTTGCTATTTTGTAAACACCGGCACCGAATTCCTTTGGATATTCTCTTTCTGTGGTAAGCTCCTCAAATGCCTGCAAAAGCTCCTTTACCCCCTCCAGCTTTAAGGCAGAGCCGAAAAACACAGGAAAGCAGCTGTTTTCATCTATTGCCCTTGCTATCTCGCTCTTACTTAAACTGCCGTTTTCAAGATAGCTTTCCAAAAGCTCCTCGCTGCAAAGAGACATGGCTTCAAATCTCTGCTTTTCAGCAAGGCTCATATCCACACATTTAAAGCTAAGTCTTTTTTGAAGTTCTGACATTATCCTTTCTTTATTCGCCCCCAAAAGATCCATCTTGTTTACAAAAATGAAGGCTGGGACGCTGTATTCTCTCAAAAGCTTCCAAAGCGTTTCGGTGTGTCCCTGCAAAACATCTGTGCCGCTGACGAGCAAAACGGCATAATCCAAAACACTCAGAACCCTTTCGGTTTCGCTGGAAAAATCCACATGTCCCGGTGTATCCAGCAAGGTTATATATGTATTTTTCAGGCTCATGACCGCCTGCTTTGAAAAAATGGTTATCCCTCTTTCTTTTTCCAGCGCATCGGTATCCAAGAAGGCATTTTTATGGTCTACCCTTCCCAGCTTTCCTATACTTCCGGATAGATAAAGCATCCCCTCAGATAATGTTGTCTTGCCTGAATCCACATGGGAGGTTATTCCAATGACAAGCTTTTTCATCCCTTTTGCCCTCTCTTTTTCTAATGCTGTATTTTTATCAGTTCATTATAGCAAATCTGCTCTCTGCCGGCAAATAAAAAGACCTGATGACAAGCCCTTGGTGTTTGACAAAAGATCTTTATTTTAAGTTTGGATTTACTTTTAAGCAGCGCTTTTTTGCGGCAATTTTCTGTCTTTTTATTCCTTATCCTCTATATTTTCCGGCAAAAGAGCCTCTTTTTCTTCAGCTTCAGCACAGTATTCTTCGGATATTTCCTCTTTTTCAGCACAGCTTCTGTGATAGAAGGCGGCAATGCTCAGCCCAAGGACAACAGACACAAAGCAGACAGAAAAAATGACTGCTGCATTTGTAAGAGCTGTATATTTATCAATGGAATATTTTAAGCCTGTAAAGAAAAAAATAAGCCCGGCTGCTGAGGAAATGATAAAGCTGATTATTACATTTGTTTTTAAATTGGGCTTTGCCCGCTTATTCCATATTTCTTTTTTAAGGCATGACATGATTATAAAAAACGAAAGGGAGAAAAATACCAGAGCCTCACCTATAAGGCTTTTCCACGAATGATTATCCAAAAGCATCTGTATAATCATAACAAGAAAAAGGCCGAAAAAAGCAATTTTGCACCCTGCTGCCTGAATTTTTAAAAGCTCCCTTTCCTGTTCCTGCGTAAGGGATGTATCAACAAGATTCCGGCTTTTTTTATTTTTCATTTTATATTCCTCCTATAAGGCATAAGCCTGCCTGTTATGCTTTAAGTTTATACTTTAAATTGCTGCTTATCAAGCATAAATGCAAATCTTATGCTTTTTGTGAAAAAATCAGCTTCAAAAGAAATAAGAAAGCTTATGGTTCTCATTTTGCTTTTTATCTAATTATTTCCAATTTTCTTCGTCTCATTTATTGACATATATATACATAAGTAGTATGATTATATTGTATGCGGTCAAGCGCAAATAATCAGAAGGCGACGATGAAATGTCAGATAATTCCATAAACAGAACAGAGAAAAAGCTATTTCCAAAGGTGGGTATGAGAGTTTTCAAAACGCTGATATCTGTAAGCATAATAGTTATCATCTATTCCATTGCTGACAGAAATCCCTGCTTTGCCTGCATCGGTGCAGTCTTTGGAATGGGCAAGGTTTTTGCGGGCGGTCTTAAAAGCGGCGGAAACCGCTTTATCGGAACGCTGGTCGGCGGCATACTTGTAATTCCCACCTATTGGCTTATGTATGTCTCCGCTCTTAAAATTCCCGACTGGATCTGCCTTATGCTGGGGCTTTTTCTCATTCTCTACATAAGTCAGCTTTTAGGCGCTCAGGATGCCATACAGCCCGGATCGGTGGTATTTTTTGTTGTGCTTTATACAGTTACAACCGAAAGGTATATATCCTATACCATTTCCAGAATCATAGATACCGGACTTGGTGTCTTGCTTTCACTTGCCATAAATAAGCTTTTCCCCAGTCCTCTTGAGGATGAAGAGCTTTAAGAGTAAACGGCTTTCAAGCCTTCATTAAGAGTGTCTGTCACAGAATTTCTATTCTGCGGCAGGCTCTTTTTTTTAATCTTTGAATTTAACTGTGCCTATTCTGGGCTTAAAGGGCTCCTTCTTGCTTGCAGCCACAAATACCAGCTCTGTTTTGTCATCATTTGTCCCCATGGAGCTTGGAATATAGTCCCCTGTGTCAATCGGAGAAATTTTTCCTT
The DNA here is from genome assembly GCA_020024215.1 of Oscillospiraceae bacterium. Taxonomy (GTDB): domain Bacteria; phylum Bacillota; class Clostridia; order Oscillospirales; family Ruminococcaceae; genus Yanshouia. Next base: position 19,098 of record JAHHUC010000016.1, read on the forward strand.
TTTCCAAATCATAACAGTATATAGCTGTATTATCCTTTTCCACACCTGTCAGCACCAGATATCTTTCATTTAAAACGTCAATGAAATTGTCAAATCTCATCTTTACTATTTTTTCCTTCCCTGTTTCCATATTGTGTATTGATATCTGGTTGCCCTTTGCATAATAGATGGTTTTTCCGTCAGAAACTGCATTTTTGCAGGGCTCATCAAGCTTTATGGTATATTCCTCTGCCTGCTCCTTCTCTATATCTTTTACTACAACAAAATTTTCCTTTTTCTTATAGTCTGTATAGTAGCCTGTGGCGTACCCATTGTATATGGAAATTTCAGGATAAATAAATCCATGCTCCTTGGGAAGGCTGAGAACAACATCTTTTTTTAGGGTTTCTATATTTATTCTCACCAAATTAAAGCTGTCCCCTTTTTCCTCACCCCAGAAAATAAACTGCTTATGCTTTCCAAAGGGGGCGACAAGGCCGTAAACCGTAGCAAGCCTTTCATCCTCCTGCTTATTTGCCCTGCCGGTTTTCATCAAATTCTGCTCATGGTCGCTTTCGCTGTTGAACCAGTAATAATTTTCCTCATCGCTGAAAAACCTGTCATGCACAAATTCCTGATGTCTGCTCAGCTTTTCCTTTTCCCTGTCTATTGTGTAAAGGCATGCATCCTCATATTTATATAAATTTTCAGAATCGAGCCTGAGATCCTCTCTTCTGACTGCCGAAAACACTATCTGTTCATCTAAATAAAACGGCTCCAGCACCACATGACCTATGTCTCCTAAGGTGAAAAATTTAAGCTCCAAAGCATCAGATGACTTATTTTTGCAGGAGCTTAAAGCCAGAGCAAGCATAACAGACATAAACAATGCTGTTGTTTTTTTCATGACACATCCCCCTTTGAAATTTATTGCAGATGTTTTTATAATCTATTTTTTAGTTGGCTTAAGCAATTAAAAATATCACATATGCATATATTTATTCTACATTATTTATCACTGTATTTCAACATTTACAAATGCATAAAACAACAGCAATAACACATTTGCAGCAGGTCAGCCGCTTAGAAAGCAGAACTTTCCTATACTATCAGCTTTTAAACAAACGCCCCTATTTTTTCTTTGGCAAAGAAGAGCCCTTAGGAGCATAAGCTGCAAGAAAAAAGCCAAGATGACAGGCTTTTTCCCTCATCCTGGCTTTTATGATATCAGCAAATCAGCACGCATATTTATATTATAACTCGTTATGCCAAAAAGAGCAATTGTCAATTTGTATAAACTAATTTACAAAAAATAAATTTCAAGGGGGCTGCAAAAAAATATTCAGGCTTGTGCACTGTTTATTTCTAACAGCAGCACATCAAAATGCTGCATAAAAATATGGTCTGTGACCAAACAAATCAGCGATTTTAACTGCTAATGCGTAAAATCGACCAAATATTATGTATCAGCAGTTAAATTTTATGCAAATATGCACAATTTGCGTATATTCGCAGTTTATAAACTATTTGTTTATAAAAAGTTAAATAAAATTTAGAATTGTGTTAATTAAATAACGATGATAATTACATTATTGGAAATTTAAGTCATAAAACTGCACAAAAAGCATAGTATTAAATATGCAATATATAGATATTTTTATTTAATATTGAATAATTGTATAAAGATTGTATTTGCTGTTCATTCAAGAGCGCTCATATATGTATGAATATTGCACAAAAAATATAATCAATATATTTTATTATTGACATTTATCTTAAAAATATGTATAGTGTACTCAAGCAAAAGCCAGTTGTTTTTCTCAAAAAACAATATTTTAAAGCTTTGCATATTATTTATCGGAGGGATGAGAAAAATGAAAAAATTGTTAGCAATTATGTTGTCATTTACACTGGCCTTATCGCTGACTTCCTGCGGCGAACCAAAGGCACCCCAGGATGAGTCAAAGCCATCTGAGTCTGTATCTGAAGCAGCTGAGAAAAATGATACAAATGCAAGCGATTCCAAGATTAAGAACGGAATGAAAATCGGAATTGTCACCGGCTCCGTTTCCCAGTCTGAGGATGACCGCAGAGGTGCTGAGGCATTCAAGGAAATGTATGGCGAAGAAAATGTACTTTTAGCCACATATCCTGATAACTTCACCGAGGAGGTTGAGACTACCATTCAGACAATAGTCAATCTCTCCGATGATCCTGATGTTAAAGCAATAGTTGTAAATCAGGGCGTGTTAGGAACAACAGAAGCCTTCCGCAAGATAAAAGAGCGCCGCCCCGACATTCTCTGTCTGGTGGGCGAGGCACATGAAAATATGCCTGATATCGGCTCTGTTGCAGATGTTGTGTGCAACAACGACTTTATAGCCCGCGGATACCTCATCATCAAAACTGCAAAGGAATTAGGCTGTGACACATTTGTACATATTTCATTCCCCAGACATATGTCCTATGAAAGCATGAGCCGCCGTGTTGCAATCATGAAGGCCACCTGCGAAGAGCTGGGCATGAAATTCGTTATGGAAACTGCTCCTGACCCCACATCTGACGTTGGTATTCCCGGAGCGCAGGCCTACATACTTGAAAAGGTTCCGGAGTGGATCAGCAAATACGGAGACAAGGCAGCCTTCTTCTGTACAAACGATGCTCACACAGAGCCTCTGCTCAAGAGACTTTTTGAAGAGGGCGGTTATTTTATAGAGGCCGACCTCCCCTCTCCTCTCATGGGCTATCCCGGCGCCTTGGGACTTGACCTCACAGCAGAAAAGGGCGACTTTGCAAAGATACTTGCCAAGGTTGAAAACGCAGTTTGTGAAAAAGGCGGCGCAGGACGCTTCGGAACATGGGCTTATTCCTATGGATACACACTTACGGCAGGTCTTGCACAGCACGCTGTAAATGTTATCAACGGCGAGAGCGAGCTTCATGAAATGGAGGACATTGCAAAGGCATTCAATGTGTTCACACCGGGAGCACAGTGGAATGGCTCCAATTACACAGACATTTCCACAGGAGTTAAGGCAGATAATATGTTCCTTGTATATCAGGACACATACATCATGGGCGACCCCGGTAAATTCATGAATTCCACATCTGTGGAGGTTCCTGAGAAGTACTTTACCATTAAGTAGTGATTTGTGAATTAAAAAGATTGGAAGGTATAAGGGGAGGGAATTATCCTCCCCTGTAATTTTAGGGGGGAAGGAACAGTTTATGGAAAATAATAAGAGCCCTCTTTTGGAGATGCGAAATATAAAGAAGGACTTCTTTGGCAATCAGGTGCTTACAGATATAAGCCTTACTCTAAACGAGGGCGAGGTTTTAGGTCTTGTGGGTGAAAACGGAGCCGGAAAGTCCACGCTTATGAAGATTCTCTTTGGTATGGATGTAATAACGGAAACGGGAGGATATGAGGGCGACATACTGATAAACGGAGAAAAAAAGGAATTTCATACGCCTTTTGAAGCTCTTGAGGCAGGCTTGGGAATGGTTCATCAGGAGTTTTCTCTTATCCCGGGCTTTACGGCCACAGAGAATATACTTCTTAATCGTGAGCCTCAAAAGAAAAACATACTCGCCCATGTTTTCGGTGACAGGCTGAATACCCTTGGGTATAAAAAAATGGATGAAGAGGCTGACGAAGCCATAGACAAAATGGGCATTGAGATAGATTCAAAGATGCGTATAAACAATATGCCCGTAGGTCATAAGCAGTTCACCGAAATTGCGCGCGAATTGAGCAAGAGAAACCTCAAGCTCCTCATTCTTGACGAGCCGACGGCTGTTCTTACAGAAAAAGAAGCCGAAGCCCTTTTGGAATCCATCAAAACTATGGCTAAAAGCGGAATTTCCATAATTTTTATCACGCACAGGCTTCAGGAAATCCTGGATGTATGCGACAAGGTTGTTGTGATGCGTGACGGCAGGGTTGTCAAGGATGTTGCTGCTGAGGAGACAAGTATATCCGACATGACCAAGAGCATGGTAGGAAGAGATGTAAACTTGCTGGGAAAAGGCGGCGAGGAAAGAAATTTTGACAATGCCAAAACAATTATGTCCATCAGAAATCTTTGGGTGGATATGCCCGGAGAAGAGGTAAAGGATGTAAATTTGGATGTAAAGGAAGGCGAGATATTGGGTATAGGCGGACTTGCCGGACAGGGCAAGCTGGGAATACCCAACGGAGTTATGGGCCTTTATGATGCCGGCGGAGAGGTTTTGTTCGACGGTCAGAGCATACCTCTTAACAACCCGAGAAATTGTCTTAACGCGTCTCTTGCCTTTGTATCAGAGGACAGAAGAGGCGTGGGACTTCTCTTGAACGAATCCCTTGAGTGGAATATAGCTTTTCCCGCCATGCAGATACAGAATAAGTTCTTAAAGCCACTTTTCGGCGGATTGGTCAAGTGGAGAGACAATGCGGCCATACACCAGATAACAGAAAAATATATTTCCGAGCTGAGAATAAAATGCACCGGTTCTTTGCAGAAAGCAAAGGAGCTTTCCGGCGGAAATCAGCAAAAGGTCTGCCTTGCCAAGGTGTTTGCATTAGAGCCAAAGTTCCTCTTTGTTTCCGAGCCTACGCGAGGAATAGATGTGGGAGCTAAGGAGCTGGTGCTTGAAGCTTTGAAAAAGCTCAACAAGGAGAGGGGCGTTACAATAGTTATGATCTCCTCAGAATTGGAGGAGCTTCGTGTCACCTGTGACAGAGTTGCTATCGTTTCCGGAGGAAGGATAGCAGGCATACTTCCTTCCAGGTCATCCTCAGAGGATTTTGGTATGCTTATGGTAAGTCAGGTCAAGTAAGGAGGGGTAAAATGGAAAAACTGGGAAAAGCCTCAACAGGTCTTGAACTGAAAGATAAAATCAGGGATATGTTTAAAAGCTTGGGACTTCCGAGACTTATAATGATAGGCTTCCTTATTTTTCTTTTCGTTGTTTCTCCCATAGTGGGAGCAGATCTTTCAAGGCAGATAGGAAATACTTTGAATCGTTTCAGCTGGAATGCGGTTATCGTTCTGGCGATGATACCTATGATACATTCCGGCTGCGGACTTAATTTTGGATTGCCCCTCGGAATCATATCCGGACTTTTGGGAGCTACGCTTTCCATAGAGATGGGCTTTACCGGCGGATTGAGCTTTATAATGGCAATGCTTATCTCCACACCCTTTGCGCTTTTATTCGGCTTTGGGTATGGAGTGCTGCTCAACAAGATAAAAGGCGGCGAGATGATGATAGCCACATATGTGGGCTTCTCCTCTGTGTCCTTCATGTGCATGATGTGGCTGCTTCTGCCGTATCACAATCCAAAAATGGTTTGGGGACTTGCCGGCAAGGGACTTCGTGTAACCATATCCTTAGAGGGCTTTTATGACAAATTCCTTGCAGGAATGGGTGAAATAAGGATAAATGACGATCTTATAATACCCACAGGCGCCCTTGTGTTCTTTGCGCTTTTGTCATTCCTCATGTGGGCATTTCTGCACACAAAGACCGGAACAGCCATGACAGCAGTAGGCTCTAACCCTGTGTTTGCCAGGGCCTCCGGCATCAATATAGACAGAATGCGTATATTATCCGTCATCATGTCCACATGGCTTGCCGCCATAGGCATACTTGTTTATGAGCAGGGCTTTGGATTCATTCAGCTTTATACAGCACCCTTTGCCATGACGCTTCCGGCAGTATCTGCCATTTTGATAGGCGGTGCTTCTGTAAACAAAGCTTCAATAGGAAATGTTATTTTGGGAACATTCCTTTTCCAGGGTATTGTTACAATGACGCCCACTGTCATGAATTCTGTTATACACACAGATATAAGTGAGCCCATAAGACAGGTTGTTTCCAATGGTATGATCCTTTACGCTCTTACCAGAAAGACGGAGGGATAAAATAATGAACAAAAAACCTTTATTTAATTTTGAAAAGAAAAGCCTTACAGATATTCTAAAGGATAATTCTGTAACCTTGATGTTCGTTTTGATATGTATTATATGTGTTCCTTTGTCGGGACTTTCACCCTCATACCTTATCAATGAGGTGGTCACACGCGTTGGAAGAAACACATTCCTGATACTAAGCCTTATCATTCCAATTATGGCAGGAATGGGACTTAATTTCGGTATGACATTAGGAGCGATGGCAGGAGAGCTTGCAATAATATTTGTGGTTGACTGGCAGATATGGGGTATTCCCGGGGTTATTCTTGCCATGATAATCTCCATACCGTTTTCTGTCATTTTAGGTCTTTTCTGCGGAGCTATGATGAATAAGGCAAAGGGCAGAGAAATGATCACCGGATACATAATGAATTTCTTTATAGGCGGTGTTTATCTTCTTTTGGTTTTGTATGTAATGGGTACATTTATCCCCATAAAGCACGCAGCCTTGAGAATACCCAGAGGCTACGGCCTCAGAAACACAATAAACCTCATATCCATGCGCCAGTGTCTTGATGATGCACTCCAGATAACAATAGGCGGAGTAAAAATTCCCATACTCACATTTATGGTGATAGGTCTGCTTTGCCTCTTTGTTATATGGTTCCGCAAGACCAAATTAGGTCAGGATATGCGAGCAGTAGGTCAGGATATGAATGTTGCAAGAGATGCAGGCATAAAGGTAGAGAGAACAAGAATAATTGCAATTGTTATCTCCACTGTATTTGCAGGCTTTGGAATGATAATCTATTTGCAGAATATGGGAACCCTGTCTACATATAATGCTCATGCACAGATAGGAATGTTCTCCATTGCAGCTCTCTTAGTAGGCGGTGCGTCAGTTGAAAAGGCGTCCATAAGAAATGTATTTCTCGGCGTAGTCCTTTTCCATACCATGTTTATTGTTGCACCTAAGGCAGGAGCTGCCATCACAGGAGACTCCATGATAGGAGAGCATTTCAGGGTGTTTGTTTCCTATGGAGTAATAACAATAGCACTTGTTATGTATGAAACCAACAAGCGGAACGAAAAGAACAGAAGGAACAAAAAGCTTCATTCTGCAAAGAAGGAGGGCACTGATAATGGATAAAAAGCGTACCTTCTTTGTAAGGCTTGCTGTCTTTGCAGCCGTAATAGCTTTGTCGGTACTTATGATGGTGATAGGCAGAGGTCACACCATCATAATAGAAAACAGCACCTTCGAGTATGAGGGCAAAACCTATGAGGCGGCATACAAGATAGTTGCATATGATAAAAACGGGGAAAGATTTGCAAAGCTTTCCAAAAGAGAAAGAGGAAAAACCACCTGTATGGGTCAAAGCTATGCCTTTACTGTTGATATAACAGCAGAGAAGGACAAGGAGAGCAAGAGGGAGATAATATCTATTGATATCCCCTATAACCTTGACGGTGTTATAATCAATCTTCCTGCTTACATGGCAGGGCTTCCTCAAGAGGTTTACATGACAGAATATGTAATTGCAGCAGAACCGGAGGAGGATTCTTCCTCTGTGCCCGCTGAGGATCAGGCATTTGATCCAAATGCTATAATCATGTAGAATCAGCATATAATAAAGAACGGCAGTTTAACTGCCGTTCTTATTTTAATGGTGTTATTTTTTACCTTCAGGCTTTAAGTGGCAATAAACAGCGCTCTTTAAACAAAAGAAGCGTTAGGCTAAAAAGCTTGAATTTATAGAATGCAGCGCTTCTTTTGCGCAAAAGGCTTTCATTTATTTTAGCTTCAAAAGCTTTTCTGCATCAAGCGCCCTGCCGTCCTTTCTTATTTCAAAATAAAGTTTTCCTGTGCTGTCATTGCTTTGGTTTTTCACTGTTCCTATATGCTCGCTTGGAAATACATACATATTTTTCCCCATATGCTCATCATTCATAAAGCCGTAAACAGTCTCAAAGCCTTTTCCGTGATATAAAATCATATAGCTGCCTCTTTTTTTGTCAATAGCTTTGTATTCTGTGACAATTCCCGGCATGGAGGGATAGATATGCACTTCGTTTTCGGCATTGATTATAATTCCCTCACCTTTTTTTACATATTCTATATTCAGGCTATTTAAAGGAATATTGAATATTGCAGCCTCATTGCCTGAAGCATTATATTCATCTATAAGAAAAAGCATATCATCTATAAAGCCTTCAAATTCTTTCTCTGTCATGCCGTAATCGGTCACATGGCTTCCTTTATTTCCGTATTTTACAGCATATCTGTCCTCACTTAGAACAGATTTATCTGTATTGTATATAATGCCAAATTCCAAAAAAACACTGCCATCTTCATTATAGGCTTTAAGCTGTAAATAAATTATGGGGTGCTTCTTTTCTGAATAAGCCTTGTTTTTACTGTTATATTCTGTTTTTATGCACTGTATGTGTATGTCATTTTTATTGCCCAAAAACGGATATTGTGAAGTGTTTTTTATAATAAGCTCTGTGTCGCCCACAGGATTTGTGCTGAAATTTATTTTATAGAGGCTGCTGTCATCTGTCAAACCCAGCCTTTTTTCTATTTCAGACTTAGTGAGCTTTACTATTTCTTCTCTTGTCATTCCCATCTGCTCCAAAGAATGGATTTTTTCATAATCCAAGCCCTCCTTTTCCATAGACAGCAGAAAATCTCCCCAATATACATCCCCTGCCTTATAAAGCAGCATCTTCAGCTCAGATAGGATGACCGTTCCATAGTCTGCTTTTGCAAGCTCCTCCCTTGAAACCTTTTCATAGATGATGTCTGTCAATTTTGATGCGGCAGATTTATCCAGCTTTTCTTCATTTGCAAGGACTAAAATTTTTCTTGCCAGCTCTCTTTCATCATATTTATTAAGATTATCTCTGCACCAAAGCCCGAAATCATTTACTGCATCATCTATATCAGACTTGTCAAAGGGCTCGTTCTGACCTTTTTTAAATACTGTCATAAGATCTTCTATGCCCGCATCAGGCTTATTGGAGGAAGCTGATATGTCCATATCTTCTCCCTTCCCTGTAAATGTACAGCCGGCAGCTGCAAGGCTGAATGTAAGTATTACTGCAAGTGTGACAGCGGCTGTTCTTGGCTCCTTTGCTATGAGCGCTATTCTTTCCTTCAAATTCTTTTTATTATCTGACATTGTGGTTGCAACAGAAAAAATGACCTGTTTTTTGCCCGAGGAAATGTTTATCAGCGTTCTGCCATAGGAGGCTCTCTCCTGCTCCCCCAGCCTTTTAATTGTTCCCTCATCACAGGCAAGCTCCGAATCTTTTTGAGAAAGAAACGCAGCACACCAAACCAAAGGATTATACCAATGAATTGCAAGGCATAAAAGCCTCAGGGCAGACCATATATGGTCCTTGTGCAGATAGTGGGTAATTTCATGCTCCACCGAATGATAAAGCGCTGTTTTGTTTTCAAAAACCTCTTCTGTGACATAAATTGCAGGGCGGAAAAATCCAAAAAGACAGGGTGTTTCTGTTTTATTTGTTAAATATACAGAGAGCCTTGCATTTTTGTAATGTATGCTGCGTCTGTCTGAAATGAGGCCCTTTTTCAATTTAAAATTGGAAAATATAAATACAATGCCCACAGCTGCTGTTCCCAGCATCCAAATAAAAATATGCAAACTTATGTGAGACTGTGACTTTATTTCAGCCGCTGCATCCTGATGATTTACAACAATATCATCCTCAGCAGAATCCTTTAACATGGCAGCAGACACATTTGTAATTGGCTGCTCGCTTATGCTTTGCTGCTCCTTTTCTGACGTTGGAATGATGTTCAAAATGCTAAGGCTGCTGCTTCCTATGGAAAAGGGGATTAAAAGCCTTGCCAAAACCAAAAGCCAAAGGGCATATATAAGCCTTGAGCTTGCCCTGCCCTTTAAAAAACAGCGCAGAATCACTACTGCCAAAATCAAAAAAGATGAGCTTATTATCCATTCAAACATTTAATCTCCTCCTTCTGCGTTTTTCAAAATTGCGTACAGCTCGTCTATCTCCTGCCTTGAGAGGGCTTGCTTTTTGGTCAATGAGCTGACCATAAGGCTCACACTTCCCTTATAAACACGATGGAGGAAATCCTCTGTCTGCTGCAAAGCAGCCTCCTCATGCTTCAATATGGGATAATAGACATTCTTTTTGCCCTCACTGTTCACACCCACCGCACCCTTATCCTCCAGACGCTTCAAAAGTGTCAGTGTGGTGCTTCTGCTCCAGCCATTGCTCAACTGCATACATTCGGTTATCTCTCTTCCTGTTTTGGGATTTTTTTCCCAAAGGCACTCCATTACAGCCCACTCGGACTGTGAAAGATTTACATTAGGCATTTTATCACTCCTAAACATTGTCTACTATTGTAAACACAATATATCACATCTGTCTACATATGTCAACAATTTAATTTATAAAAAATCCTGCTCAAGCCAATAAAATAAGGCATGAACAGGAGATTTATTTTTTTACCCGCCTTTATAATTAAAAATTTCAAAGCTTTATACATGAATTTATCCTGCCAAAGCTATTTTAAATAAAAAGAACTGATATTTTTTCTTTTTTTAGATGCGTATAAAGATAAGGCCGTCAAATGTCTTCGCTGCTGATATTTGCAGATTTTACAGCATGACATTCAAGGTTTACCTTGGGAATACATATGCACACCGAAAATTCTTCTTTTTCCTCTAAGGCCTTGAACGAGCCGCCCATTTTTTTAATCAGCTCGTTGACAGAGGCAAGCCCGATTCCGTGATGGGGAATAATTTTTTTCTTTGCCGCCTTATGGTTTGAGATATTAAGCTTGACCGTTTCATTTGTATCCTCTGCACTTATCAAAACAGGGTGCTCACGGCAGGCATATTTCATTATATTTGAGGAAAGATTGTCTATGATACGCAGAAAATCAGAGATACAGATATTCAAAGCATAGCTGCCCTTCAAATCAGGCAGAAAAACCTTAAAGCCGTATTTTTCCAAATCCGAAAAGCCTTCATACAGCACCTGTGTCAAAAATTCAGGCCCATCTACCAGCTGGCAATCATCGTGCATCAGCTGTCCTTTTACCAATACGCAATCTAGCAGATTATCTGTCATTTCCCTGAGCCTTTTTATTGTTTCAAGCATATAGCTTATACAGTGTGATTGTTCAGATGGGTCGGCATACTTTTTATAATGCAGTATTTCTGTATATCCCATAAGCTTTGTCAGCGGAGTTCTTATGTCATGGGAAAGCGTGGCAATAAGCTGCATGTGATTATCCCGCAATTCCTTTTCTCTGTCGATAAGCTCCAACAGGCAGGTTCTCATCTGCTCTATATTTTGTGATAATGCCGCCAGCTCATCGCTGCCCTTTAAAGAAATCCTTTTATGCACATCCACATTTCTTGAATACAATATTTGCTGATAAAGATGCTTTATTCTGTGAAGAAGATGCAGCACATATATGGATAATATAATGCAGGCCACAACCGTTCCGCCCACCATTCCCGATATCTGATAAATATGCACAAGCGGTTCACCCAGCATATAGCTTGTGCTGACCAGATTTCCGTCTGCACAATAGAGTATGAGCGCATCATGATCCTCAATATACTTCTGATGAATCGGATCATCCAAATCCAGAAAAGGCACCATCTCAAAATAAAAAACAATATTCTCCGATGCAAGCCGCTGCGGCATGCTTTCAATTACCTCATCGCGTGTATATTGATTATCTGTGACATTTTTCTGCATATTGACAAAAGCTGTATCAATACATTGGTCCCAATAAGCCTGAAAATGCTGAGAATCAAACAGCAACTCAGGCAGCTTTGTGGATATAAGCTGGCTTGTAGAAAATGCAGCTGTGGAGGTAAGCAGGGCAACCATCAGAAAATGAACAATCAAGCGGTTGAAAAACGGTATATGCTCAGATGGCTTATATGAGCCTTTAGACAATTTTATACCCCCGTCCCCAAACTGTGACAAGAATTGAAGGCCTCTTGGGATCATCCTCAATTTTTTCTCTTATCTTTCTGATAAAGACCATAACAGTATTGGTAGAATTGGGCAGAAAGTCCTCCTCCCAGACTGTTTCATAAATGGAGGGAGCGGTAAAAAGCTGGCCCGGATAGGTCATTAAAAGCTTCAATATGCGGTACTCTGTATCTGTGAGCTCAATGGGCCGGGAATTTTTCCATACATAGTTGTGAACGCAATCTATACGCAGCTCTCCATGAGTAATATAGTCCTCCTTGGGCTTGGTTGTGTGCCTGCCCTGATAGACTATATATCTTCTCAAAAGTCCCTTTACTCGCGCAATAAGCTCAGAATAGGCAAAGGGCTTTATAATATAATCGTCTCCGCCGGCAGCATAGCCCATCATAAGATCGGAATTTCCGCTCTTGGCAGTCATGAACAAAATCGGCACATTGCTTATTTCCCTTATTTTTGTGCACAGCTCATAGCCGGACATCTGGGGCATCATAACATCTAAAATAACCAGATCAATATCATGGCTCATCAGGCTGAGTGCATCAGATGGCGCAGCTGCCTCTGTGACCTTAAAATTTTCGCTTGTCAAAAGCATGCGAAGAATATCCCTTATCTCGTTGTCGTCATCCACAATCATGATATGGCCCTGACTTGTAATTGAAGAAAGCAAAATTATCCCCCTTTAATCATTATAGGAATAAATGGAGGCTGCAGTTATTTTCCGGTATAATCGTCAATCCTCAGCATATAAATCTAATATAATGACCATTTTTATATTTGTTTATCAATCATTATATAATAGTCCTCCTGACAAATCAACTTTCCAGATGCTTACAAACAGCATAAATGCTAAAATAAGAATTTTTAAGATTTATTTTAAGTGCACAGTAAGATTTATATGGTATGGTGGTAAAAACAAGTGTGAGTACAGCACTCGATTCATATGATACTTAGGAGGAAGCTTAGAAATGTTCAAAAATATGAAGATTAAAAATCGACTGCGATTTTCCTACATCGCCATTTTGATTCTTTTTGGCATTGGCAGTTTGGTAACCCTGCTTGAGCTAAGACGTATAGGAAATTCCCTTGTTGACTTTTACAACGAGGATTATTCGGTTACAGTTGATGCAGCAGATGCAAGAAAGGATATGCAATCCGGACGAGCTAATCTTTTCAAAGCTATCTTGGAGGCAGATCCTCACAGAACAGAGGAAATTTTGCAGGATGCTGCCGAAAATTTCCGCCGCGTTCGTGAAGAAAGGATAGTCAATATCCGAAAGCATTTCCAAGGCGATCCTGCCATGCTTGATGAGATAGATGCCATTGCAGCAAAGGGCAAGGCCTATCGAGATGAAATTTTCGGACTTTCCGGAACTGAATTGAATGAAGAGGGAAAGGAAAAGGTCTATCGCCTTATTGCCGATGAGTATGTGCCCAATGTTATAAATCCTATAATGGATAAAATGACAGAAGTTCAGGCTTATTCAGAGACACATGCCAAAGAAATGATTTCCCGATCATATAAAAGCCAAAAAATAGCCTCCGGATTGCTGATAGCTGTTTTGTTGGCAGCAAGCACATTTGCTGTTGTTGTAAGCTATCGCATCATAAATGAGCTGAATCGGGCTTTGAATGATGTTATGACAGCCGGCGAAAATCTGGCAAAGGGTGACATTCAGGCTGTTGAGATAACCTATTCCTCTGTCAACGAGCTTGGAGCTCTTGCAGATAACATAAGAACACTTGTATCCTTTCAGAAAAAGATTATTTCAGACCTTGTAAATGTGCTTGACAATCTTTCAAGAGGAAATTTCACCATTCGCACACAGGTTCCGGATTCATATGTGGGGGATTATAAGCTGCTGCTTAATTCTTTAAGAACACTTCGCAGGCAGATGAATGACACACTGGTGCAGATAAATCAATCTGCCGAGCAGGTTTCCTGCGGAAGTGAGCAGGTTTCCAATGGGGCACAGGCTCTGGCTCAGGGAGCAACCGAACAGGCAAGCTCTATGGAGGAGCTTTCTGCAACTGTGCAGGAGATATCCTCAGCAATCACATCTGCTGCCAAACATTCAGATGAAGCACACGGCGAAATGGTGGAGGCATCACAGGCTCTTTGCGATTGCAACAGCCAGATGCAGGATATGCTCAATGCCATGCAGGAAATAGAAGAAAAATCCACTCAAATCGGAAAAATCATGAAAACGATTGAGGATATTGCTTTTCAGACCAACATTCTGGCATTAAATGCCGCAGTGGAGGCTGCAAGGGCAGGAGCTGCCGGAAAGGGCTTTGCAGTGGTGGCTGATGAGGTCCGCAATCTTGCCACACGCTCTGCAAATGCCTCTAAGGATTCTGCAATGCTGATAGAGGATTCCATGCTGACAGTGAAAAAGGGCAGCGATCTTGCAAGGCAGACGGCAGAATCCTTGGTTGAGG
>JAHHUC010000017.1 GCA_020024215.1 Oscillospiraceae bacterium
ATAATAATAGATAATTATAGGATTGATGATTGGGGTGATGCAAAATGGTTTTCTAATTTAAAAAGGATATAAAAAAACACTTTTCAAAGAAGAAGGAAGGATAATGAAAAAAGTTAACTGCTGTGTTTATTGCTGTGTTAACTATTCTTTCATTTCGTTTCCCGGTAAGTGCGACAGCTTATGATGCGCCTGTTTACAAGTTATAGGAAAAAAGCGGAAGCACCATAGAATCACAGGAAGTCAATAGATTATGGATGACAATGGATTTGTCATTACAGAAGAAATCACTGTTTATTCATATCCTGCCACGCAGGCGGCAGAAGCTAAAAAAACTGCTGTGAAAAATTATGTTGTATCAAGAAGCGTGCAGGGTGATCTTTTAACGATTACATTGGATGCTGATTTTTATTATATAGGCAAATAGCGTGATTCTGTGCGTTGTCCCCGTTATTATTTGTCCTATAAGGTACATCAGCCAAAGTTTGTAAAAAGCTGCGAAGAAGCAGGTAAAAATTATAAAACCACAGCTGCATCGGCTAAGATTAAAACCAAATATAAAGTTGTGTGTATAGAGGATGTTTTAGGCAAAACTAAAACAGTAACTCCAAGCTTGTCACTTTCTTGCAGCTATTTAGGCGTTATTGGCTAAGTATAAAAGTAACGCAGGGATGTTACTTTTTATTGAGAGGAGAAATATGTATGATTCTTTTAATCATATCGCTTGTTCTATCCGTTTTGGTATTAACTACATCTCTCTATTTTTACAACAATGTAATAATATCCGGCTTATTTCTGTTGCTGGCTCCAACAGTGTGTATGTTTAGATTTACTGTCAGAAACGAGGAACATTCCACTCAGGCGAATATAAATCGGCAGCCGCTCAAGCCGGCAGAATGGTCCTCTATGCCTATGATTGCGGACCTTTGGATTACTTTGGGAGCTGTATTGATATATGCGCTGTGTGTGCATTTTTCTTTGATGGAATTTGCCTATACTTTTTCAAAGTGCTTTATCTTTTTACTGCCAATCGTTCATGTTCTTATTCAGAAAAATCAGGCATACTTTCTTACAAATGCATTTTTTGGAGGAGCGATGGTGATATTTTGGACATCCATCGTAAATTTTAAGTCCATGACACAAGAAATAGGGATCGGTTTGATTAAATCTGCTCTTTTGAGGGATATATTTTTGTGGGGACTTTGCTCACTTGTATGGGGAATTCTGGGAGAGTGTTTGTTAAAATATTATATAAATAAAAGCGAAAAAAGTTTGCAGTAAAAAAAGCCTGTTTGAGAGGGGCCTGAAATCCCCCCCTCGAACAGGCTTTAATAACAGCTGAAAACAGGGAAAATATATTATAACAGCCTTGCAAAGGGCTTTTAGTCTATTAAAATCCTTCTTAAAATTTTATCTTGGACAAAAAGAAGGTCAAAGGGAAAAATAGCCGCCATTAGTGATAGATTAAAAGGCATATATCAGAGCTTATGAAAATAAGTCCTTCTTTGCAGTTAATTTAAAGAAAAGTCAAGGAAAATAATTCCCTGCAAAGCAGCTGTTTTAATATAACAATATTAAGGGGTAAAGGTGCCCTTTAAAGCGGGTGTACCCCACCATAAGCAAGAACTAAAATCAAAGGGTCTGTTTTGCAGCAGACCCTTATTTATATTCTAGCCCTTTACCGCACCTGAGGTCATAGACTTTATGAACTGTCTGCTCATCAAGAGATAGAGAATGAGAACAGGAAGCGAGGATAGTGTAAGAACTGCCAGCACCTTTGACCAGTCGGTCTGATACTGTCCGAAAAGTCTGGTTACGCCTAAGAGCAATGTCTTTTGATTTTCGTCATTTATAAAGATGAGCGGGAACCAAAGGTCATTCCAGAAGGGCACAAGATTGTAGATGGCAACTGTTGCAAGAGCAGGCTTGAGCATGGGTATGACAATGGTGATAAGTGTCATAAATCTTCCTGCTCCGTCAATTCTTGATGCCTCCAAAAGCTCATTGGGTATCTGGCGGATAAATTCTGTGAGAATAAACACCGCAATGGGAATACCCATAGCTACATAAATCGGTATGAGCGCCCAGATAGTATTAAGAAGATGAAATGCTCTCATCATTTCCAAAAGCCTTATAGATGCAATCTTGATAGGCAGCATCATTCCCATAATAAGGAACAAAAACAGACCATGTGACCATTTTCCTCTCCATTGGGAAAGGGCATAGGAAACCATAGAGCCTATTATAAGAATGAGTGCAAGAGATATCAGAACAACTGTCAGGCTGTTTAAAAAATATCTGAAAAAATCTCCGCTTTTAAGCACATCTGTGTAGTTGGAAAAATTCCACTTTTTAGGAAGTCCGTAGGGATTGGCATATATGCTAAGCCTGTCCTTGAAGGAGTTCACTATCATTATGTAAAGCGGAAACATAACAATTACCGACCATAGGATCAGTACGATGTGTGAGCCTATATTCATATTTCTAAGGCGCAGGGATTTTGCTCTTTTTTCCATTTTATCACTACTCCTTTGCCTCAGTCAGCTTCATAACAAACAAGGAGCCCACCATCAGAATCACAAATGTGATGGAGGCTATTGCCGCACCCATTCCCGGATCGGGTATTCCGATAGGATGCTGTCCGGCAATTCCTATTCGGTAGAAGAATGTGCCCAAAAGGTCGGTGGCATAGCCCGGAGCACCGTTTACATTTTCCATTGCAAACACAATGTCAAAGGCGTTGAAGTTGTTTACAAACGTAAGTATGGTAACAATGCCCACTGTGGGCTTTATAAGCGGAAGCTTTATGTGCCAGAAAACCTGCCACTTGTTGGCTCCTGCAATATCTGCCGCCTCATAAATATCATCGCTTATATTCTGCAAAGCGGCTGCAAACATCATTGTGGGAATTCCTATCCACTGCCAGCAGGAGACAAACGCAACAAACAAAAGCGCATATTTCTCATTTCCCAGCCACGGCTTTGCCAGCGCCTCAAGACCTATGCTTGCCAGCGCATTTTTTGACCAGACCGGATTTAAAAGCAGCTTCCAAAGATAGCCTGTGACCAAAACGGCGAATGTAGTGGGTATGAAAATAATTGTCTGATAAAGCTTGCTGCCCTTCATGTTCTTTTGTGTTATAAGCACAGCAAACACTATTCCCAAAACATTCTGAACCAGCATATGCACAATGAAGAAAACAACTGTGTTCTTCATACTTCCCCAATATCTGGCAAAAAGGTCGGGATCTGTAAAAAGGCGGGTGAAATTATCCAAGCCCACAAATGTGAAATTGTTGGTTGTTCCTGTGTAAAGACTCATCCTTATAGAGTCCAAAAGCGGGAAAGCCATAAAAAGGACATAGAAAAATATTGCCGGAAGAGCATACCATATCCAATAGCTTCCGCCGGGATTCAAACGATTCTTAGCTGCCGGTTTTTTCAAATCGAACCGCCTCTCTTCTTTTAAACAAGGTGGAATACCGCCCTCAAGGGGCGATATTCCACCACATGCCTTACTTTAAAAATTAAGCTTGTCTGCCCAAGGCTATTTAGGGAGCTTGTCAAAGGCTGCTGCTACATCATTTGCAGCGGCGTCAGGTGTCATTTCACCCTTTAATACCTTGATAACAGCCTGATTCATAGGAGTATAAAGCTCCATAAGCTTAGGCCATACAAAGCGTGCATCCGTCTCCTTGCCGTCGTTGAGAGCTAAAAATTCCTTTGCCTGAGGATGATCCAATTCCATAGGGAAGTTGATCATGGGGAAATAGCCCACAGGAAGATTCTTTGATGCAACCTTAACGCCCTCTTCGGAGCAGAGCCATGTCAAAAATGCCTTTGCCTCTTCAGGGTGCTTTGTGTTTGCGTTCATTGTTATAGCCATGTCGGGGTGGAAGCAGATGGCTGTCTTTTGTCCCTTAGGAGCAGGAATTGCAAACACGCCCCAGTTAAAGCCTGCATCCTTGTAAACGCCCATTGTCCATGAACCATCTACAAACATTGCAGCGGACTGGCTGTTGAACATAACCTGGCTGTCATTGTATGTAACCGCTTCAAAGCCCTCGGGAAGGAAGGGAGCAACCTTGGAAATATCCTCAAATGCCTTCACAACCTCAGGATCGTTGAATTTCTTCTCGCCGCTTTCATAAAGCGCTCTCTGGGAAGGTCCGCCCACATAGTTGGGCAGCATGCCCAAGAAGAAAGCCTCCAAAATATCCCACTCGTCAGCCAAGCCGTTAGCCAAGGGTGTATAGCCCTTGTCCTTTAGTGTCTGGCAGAGAGCTAAAAAGTCCTCAAATGTTTCAGGGACAGAAAGGCCTTCCTTTTCAAATATGTCCTTGTTGTAATAAACAGCGTGGGAAACAGCTGCAAAGGGAACTGCAAACATCTTGCCGTCCTTTGTCATCCAGGGCTGAAGGTTTGCCTCTGTAAAGTTTTCCTTAAGTCCCGGGATATCTGTGCAGTCTGCAAAATAGCCTGCATCAAAAAGCTCCTCACCTGTTGCATAGGAACGGGCGTACATAAGGTCAGGGCCTGTGCCGCCGTCTAACTGGAGCCTCAAAGTTGCGTTGTAATCGGGTGGATTGGTGGGCTGGAATTTAATGGTTACATTTGGGTTAAGCTCATGATAAGCAGCCAGAAGGCTGTTCATCTGCTCAACGTCATCTGTTCTCCAAGAGCCCATTGTAAGCTCAACCTTCTCGCCGCTGTCAGCAGAGGAAGAGGAGGCGGTGCCCTCAGAGCCAGAAGCTTCACTTGCAGCAGGTTCGCCGCAGGAAGTAAGCAGCATGGCACCTGCAACCGCAAGAGTCATAAGTCTCAGCATAAATTTGCTTTTCATGACAATTCATCCTTTACATTCTTTTTGATACCCATTCAGTCCGGGTATATGTTCATTATAATACATATAAAGCAAACAGTCAATGTACATAGTTTTGTTAAAATAACACAGCAATTTACGCAAATTTTTAATTGATTATACATAAGTCAGCATGTATATTAGCTGTTATGCGGATAGCTATGGAATTGCAGAAAGAAAAATGCTATAATGAATAATAACTTTATCCATCTTAGCCCCGGTTCAAAACCTTAGCTTGCAGGGCATGGCTTATATTTTTTATGAATTTAAAAATATATTCATTAAGGAAGTGTCATTTTGAAATTCAAGAATTGTAAAATCTACACACCGGAATTTATTTTTGAGGAAGGAAGCTTTCAGGTAGATGACGGAATATTCAAAAATTGCCGAAGCTGTGAGGAGGCAATAGACCTGCATGGCGCATATGTGCTGCCCGGGCTTATTGACATACACACACACGGAAATTCCGGAGTTGACTTTACCGACTGCAAGGAGGGCGGACTTCTTGAAATGGCAGGATATTATGCCAGAAACGGAGTGACCTCTTTCTGCCCCACCTCCTTGACTTTACCGGAGGAAATCCTGACCAAAGCCTATAATATGGCAAAGGAATTCAAGGAGGAAAATCATGAGGGAATCTCCCTTATAGAGGGAATCAACATGGAGGGCCCCTTCTTCTCCTCGAAGAAAAAGGGCGCACAAAATGAAGAATATATAAAAGCTCCGGATATAAATATGTTTAAAAGGTTGCAGTCTGCTTCCCAAAATCTTATAAAGCTGGCAGATGTTGCCCCCGAGCTTTTAGGTGCAGAAGAATATATAAAGGAGGTCAGCAAAACAACAAAGGTGTCAATAGCCCACTCCTCCTGCAATTATGATGAGGCTGTCAGCGCCTTTTCATGGGGGGCCTCCCACATGACACACCTATTTAATGCCATGGAGGGAATACACCACCGCAAGCCCGGGCCTATCATAGCTGCGTTTGAAAATCCCGATGTGACCATTGAGGTAATAGGCGACGGACTTCATCTTCACCCTGCAATCATAAGGTTTATTTTTTCCGCAGTTTCAGATGACAGAATCTGCCTTATAAGCGACTCGCTCTCTGTTGCCGGAATGAAAAGCGGAGAATATTCCTTAGGAGGACAGCAGATTCTTCTCGACGGCGGCATTGCAAGGCTTAAATCCGATGGTACCATAGCCGGAAGCGCCAACAATCTTTACACAATCATGAAGCTGTGCATGAAATTCGGCGTGCCTAAGGAAAAGGCTATAAAGGCTGCCACCTTCAATCCTGCAAGGGCTTTGGGCATAGAGACAAGGGTCGGCATGATAAAAGAGGGTATGGAGGCCAATTTCATCATAGCTGATGAGCATTTTTCCATCAAGGATGTTTTCATAAAGGGAATTAAGGTAAAAAGAGAGGAGCAGTCAGATGAACTATCTGGGAATAGAATTTGATGTAAAAAATAAAAATCAGGTGGATAAGGGGTATATACCCTTCTATCCCTGGATAAGGGAATACAGCAAAAGGGCCGGCGAGGATTTTGCAATAGCCATCGAGAGAAATGACGGTCTTTTATCCGTTTACAAAACAAAAATCATAGGTACGGAGGAATTTTTCCCCGCCGACAAAAGATATATAGAAAGGCTGGTAAAATTCCTGCTTTGGGCAAAGGGCGGCTTTAAAATCACTCTCTGCGGAAATGAAAAGGTGGGAAATTTTGTAAAGGAGGCTTACCGCTTAAACGGAGAAAGAGAATTTGACCGCGATTTTATGAGCGATGTTTATGACAAGAGCCTCACAGTTTCTGTCACAGGCTTTGAAAATACGCCCAGTGAAAATGAAAAGGCAGAAAAGGTGGGCGGACATCTTGACGGCTGCAGGATAGGCTTTGATGCAGGAGGCTCTGACAGAAAGGTGTCTGCTGTCATAGACGGAGAAACGGTCTATTCAGAGGAGGTTGTATGGTTTCCAAAGACCACAGAGGACCCCGATTACCACTTTGATGAGATAGTTGCCGCCTTTAAAACGGCAGCCTCCAAAATGCCGAGGGTTGATGCGATAGGCATTTCTTCAGCCGGAATTTACATAAACAACATGACAAGAAGAGCCTCCCTCTTTTTAAAGGTTCCAAAGGAGCAGTTTGACAAAAAGGTGAGGGACATTTATATAAGGGCATGTAAAGCCTTAGGGGATGACATTCCCTTTGTTGTTGCAAATGACGGAGATGTATCCGCTTTGGCAGGCTCAATGAATCTTGAATCC
The DNA here is from genome assembly GCA_020024215.1 of Oscillospiraceae bacterium. Taxonomy (GTDB): domain Bacteria; phylum Bacillota; class Clostridia; order Oscillospirales; family Ruminococcaceae; genus Yanshouia. The sequence goes on from JAHHUC010000017.1 coordinate 7,127, forward strand.
AACAAGGTTATGGGTATGGCCATGGGGACAAGCGAGGCGACCGGATATATAGATAAAAACGGAAACATTGCCGGCTGGCTCAACGAGCTTGCATTTGCACCTGTTGATTTGAACGAGGATGCCATGCAGGATGAATGGTCTAAGGATTTCGGCGTAGGCTGCAAATATTTTTCGCAGGATGCGGTTATAAAGCTTGCTTTTATGGCAGGAATAAGCCTTGAGCCTCATCTCTCCCCGGCCGAAAAGCTAAAGGAGGTTCAAAAGCTTATGGAAGGCGGCGATGAAAGAGCCGAGGCCGTCTTTGCCTCCATTGGCTGCTATTTGGCACACACCCTTCCCTTATATTCCATGTTTTATGATATAGAAAGCCTGCTCCTTATGGGCAGGGTGATGTCCGGCAAGGGTGGGGATCTCATTCTTTCTGAGTGCAAAAGAATTTTAAACGAGGAATATCCCGAGCTTGCCAAAAGCCTCACACCCATGCTGCCGGATGAAAAGATGAGAAGGGTCGGCCAGAGCGTGGCTGCCGCTTCCCTTCCTCAGTTAATATAACTGAACAATTGCTTTTCAAGCGGTATTGTGCTACAATTTTTTCATAGGCATATATAATATTCGGCATCCCAATTTTATGAATGATTGGCAGCTCCACTTTTACTGCCTGTTCATTTCACAAAAAGGAGGAAAAGATCCGCCCGCTTTGCGGTGCGGCAGTGTGGAGACCTGCCGCAATGCTGTGGCAAATATTTTTCCACGGCGAGGCCTTTGCAAAGATAACAAAGGCTAAAAGTCACAAAATGGCAACTGTACAATTAAAGAATATTAAGAAAATATATGACAACAAGGTGACCGCTGTCCATGACTTCAATTTGGACATTGCCGACAAGGAATTTATTGTGCTGGTAGGTCCCTCCGGCTGCGGAAAATCCACCACCTTGAGAATGGTGGCAGGGCTTGAGGAAATTTCTGACGGGGAGCTTTATATCGGTGACAAGCTGGTCAATGATGTTCCTCCTAAGGACAGGGACATAGCTATGGTCTTTCAGAATTACGCCCTTTATCCTCATATGACCGTTTATGAAAACATGGCCTTTGGGCTCAAATTGAGAAAAACTCCAAAGGATGAAATTGATAAAAGAGTCAAAGAGGCTGCAAAGATTCTGGATATCACACAATATCTTGACAGAAAGCCAAAGGCTCTTTCCGGCGGACAGCGCCAGAGGGTTGCCATAGGAAGAGCCATTGTGCGTGAGCCCTCTGTCTTTCTTATGGATGAGCCGCTTTCCAACCTGGATGCAAAGCTGCGAAATCAGATGAGAGCCGAGATAATAAAGCTTCGCCAAAGGGTGAACACCACATTTATATATGTTACCCATGACCAGACCGAGGCCATGACCTTAGGCGACAGAATAGTTATCATGAAAGACGGCTTCATTCAGCAGATAGGCACGCCGAGAGAGGTGTTTTCACACCCTGCAAACCTGTTTGTGGCAGGCTTTATAGGCTCGCCCCAGATGAATTTTATAGATGCAAGGCTCTCTGATGATAACGGAAGATATTATGTTGAAGCAGGCTCTGCAAGAATTGAATTGACCGATGAGCAGCAATCCTGTCTCAAGGGAAAAAATGCAGCGCCATCTGACATAATTTTGGGCATAAGGCCGGAAAATATCAGAATTGCCGAAGAAAAAGCAGAGAACACGCTTACCGGAAAGCTATCGGTATCTGAAATGATGGGTTCATCCGTTCACCTTCACATTATCTTAAACGGCAAGGAAATGGTTGTAATCGAGCCGCTGGCTGACCAAAGCGCAGATCTTTCCAAAACATATAAATTCGATTCTGACATTACAATAGCTTTAGATGGCAGGATGTGTCATCTGTTCAGCAGGGAAACGGAAGAAAATCTTATCTAAAATGTCTGCCGCAGCTTTTGCTGCGGCTTTTTTATAAGGAGGAGCCATATGGAAAATCATATACACACCATCAATGACAAAAGGGAAATAGACAGCTTAAAGCCCTTTGCTGTTTCAAACTGTCTTTGGACCTGCAAAGTGACACCTGTCACAGAGGCAAGAATCGGGTTTATACCCTCAGAGGGCTTTGCCGTAAAAATGAGGTGCTTTGAAAAAAATCCGCTGACAAGATTCAAAAATCACATGGATATGGTGTGCATGGACAGCGCAATGGAATTTTTTCTCTGCCTTCCCCACTTTGAAAAGGATGATAGAGCAGCCTTCAAGCCATATGATGACTGCCTTTATATGAATTTTGAAATGAATTCCTCCGGTGCTCTCTATTCTAAATACGGCTTTGGCAGAAAGGGAAGAACGGCTCTTACAAGTGAGGAGAGAAATTTGTGCAGTCCGTGTGCAGATGTATATGACAGCTTTTGGGATATGACTCTATTTTTGCCCCTCTCCCTTATAAAGAAAATTTACGGCATTGATAATCTTAAAAAGGGCGACAGAATATGGTGCAATTTCTATAAGATAAGCCAAGAGCCCTCCATTGAGCATTATATGGCTTTTTCGCCTATTGACAGCCCCTCCCCGAATTTTCATCTCCCCGGCTTTTTTGCCCCATTTATAATAGTATAGGCTTTCTTTAAGCTTCTTTACACTTTGCTTTTATGCTCTTTTGTTCTACTTTCCCTTTCATATTCATAGGCTTTTAAAAAAGGGTAAAGGAGTCTTAACCTATGAAGGGTCAGCCCTATGAAAGAAGCATGGAAATAGCTCGTTACATAATAGAAAACAAATCTACTGTAAGAGGTGCAGCCTCGAAATTCGGCATATCAAAATCCACTGTTCACAAGGATATAAGAACAAGGCTTCCTCTCATCTCCCCCCGGCTTTACAGACAATGCAGCGAAATTTTGAGAAAAAACAAGGAGGAAAGACATCTGCGAGGAGGACTTGCCACAAAGGAAAAATATGAAAAACTAAAAGTATAGGTCAAAGGGGACGCATTTTTATGTGTCCCCTTTCTCTTATACTTCACATTTTGCATTATTTGCTTCTAAAATAAGGAAATAAGTTAGTTATTTCTACCTAAATATTAAAAAGACTATTGACAAATAAGGAGCAGGGAATTAAAATAATATCGGTTAGGAACGCCTAACCTTATATTTTGGGAAACGGTTAGTAAATTTTAACTGTTCCTGTATAACAAGAGGTGGAAAAAATATGATGCCGTTGTCATTAGCGCCTATGGGAGAAGAACATACTGTTGTCAAATTGGGCGGAAATGATAAAGCCAAAAGACATTTGGCAGATCTGGGCTTTACTCCCGGTGAAGCTGTAACAGTTGTGTCTGCTTTGGGCGGAAACCTCATTGTGAGGATAAGAGAAACCAGAGTTGCAATAAGCTGTGAAATGGCAGCCAAGATAATGGTTTAAGCTATTAAATTCAAAATAGAAAATTAAACATTGGGGGTAAATGATTTGAGAACTTTAAAGGATGCCAAGGTCGGTGAAACCGTAAAGGTCGAAAAGCTTAACGGAACCGGCGCTGTAAAAAGAAGAATAATGGATATGGGTATAACTAAGGGCGTTGAAATTCAGGTCAGAAAGGTTGCTCCTTTGGGCGATCCTATGGAGCTTAATGTCAGAGGATATGAGCTTTCCATACGCAAGGCTGATGCTGAAATGATTGAAGTAATCTAGCCTTCTTGCGGAAATGATGTATTTAACTTTTGAAAGGAGCATATAAATGAGTTTAAAGATTGCACTTGCCGGAAATCCAAACTGCGGCAAGACAACTATGTTCAACGATCTGACCGGTTCCAATCAGTATGTGGGAAACTGGCCCGGAGTTACAGTTGAAAAGAAGGAGGGAAAGCTTAAAGGCCACAAGGATGTTGTCATTCAGGACCTTCCCGGAATCTATTCCCTCTCCCCCTACACACTGGAGGAGGTTGTGGCAAGAAGCTATCTGGTAAATGAAAAGCCCGATGCCATAATCAACATTGTTGACGGCACCAATATAGAGAGAAACCTCTATCTCACAACACAGCTCATCGAGCTTGGAATTCCGGTTGTAATTGCTGTAAACATGATAGACCTTGTCCGCAAAAACGGCGACAGCATCGACCTTGAAAAGCTGGGAAAAGAGCTGGGATGTGCTGTTATGGAAACAAGCGCATTAAAAGGCCAGGGCAGCATAGAGGTGGCAGAAAAGGCCATTGAAATTGCAAAGGAAAAGAAGGTTGGAGAGCATCCTCATGTGTTTACAGGCAGCGTTGAGCATGCCATCGCCCACATAGAGGAATCCATTTCCGGCAGCGTTGATTCTGATGAGCTTCGTTGGTTTGCCATCAAGGTGTTTGAGCGCGATGAAAAGGTGATGGAGAAAATAAATCTGGATGCTTCCACAATGGAGCATATCAACAGCCATATATCAGACTGTGAAAAAGAGCTTGATGACGACGCTGAATCCATCATCACAAATCAAAGATACACATACATCACATCTGTGGTTGAAAAATCTGTAAAGAAGAAGGCAGCCAAGCACAGCATGTCTGTTTCTGACAAGATAGATTCCATTGTCACCAACAGAATTCTCGCTCTTCCCATATTCGCTGTGATCATGTTCTTCATCTATGCCATCGCTATGGGCGGCTGGTCCATTTCCATAGGAACAATGGGAACAGATTTTGCAAATGATGTTATATTCGGCGAGTGGGTTCCCAACTTTTTTGACGGAATACTCACATCCTTAGGCGTAAGCGGCTGGCTCTACGGTCTTATTATGGACGGTATTGTGGCAGGTGTAGGCGCAGTTTTGGGATTTGTGCCTCAGATGCTGGTTCTCTTTTTGCTTCTTGCAATTTTGGAGGACGTTGGCTATATGGCACGTGTTGCCTTCATTATGGACAGAATCTTCAGAAAATTCGGACTTTCCGGAAAGTCCTTCATCCCCATGCTGGTAGCCACAGGCTGCGGCGTTCCCGGAATCATGGCATCTCGTACAATTGAGCAGGACCGTGACCGCAAGATGACAATTATGACAACAGGCTTTATCCCCTGCGGTGCCAAGATGCCTATTATCGGTCTTTTTGCAGGAGCTATATTCAACAATTCCGCATGGGTTGCCACATCCGCATTCTTCATCGGAATCGGCGCAGTTGTTGTCTCCGGAATCATGCTTAAAAAGTTCAAGGCATTTGCCGGTGAGCCTGCACCCTTTGTTATGGAGCTTCCCTCCTATCATATGCCCTCTGTGGGAAATGTTCTTCGCGCCACATGGGAGCGCGGCTGGTCCTTCATCAAGAGAGCAGGCACAATAATTCTTCTCTCCTCCATCATTCTCTGGTTCTTACAGGGCTATGGATTTGTTGACGGAGTGTTCACAGCTGTTGAGGACAATAACACATCCCTCTTGGCTTCCATAGGAAATGCTGTTGCATGGATATTCTATCCCCTCGGCTGGGTGGGAGATATGGCTTGGAAGGCAACCGTTGCCACAGTGACAGGTCTTATTGCAAAGGAAGAGGTTGTTATGACCTTCGGTACACTTTACAACTTTGCAGGCGAGCTTTCTGAGGCAGGAGACGAGATCTGGCCCTTGGTTGCTAAGGATTTCGGAGCTGTCACAGCTTACTCCTTCATGATATTCCAGCTTCTGTGCGCTCCCTGCTTTGCAGCGATGGGTGCTATCAAGAGAGAGATGAACAACACAAAATGGACTTTGGCTTCCATCGGCTATATGTGCGGATTTGCATATGTAATTTCTCTCATTGTTTATCAGCTTGGCGGACTTGTAACAGGTGAAGCTTCATTTGGTCTTTGGACTGTTGTTGCAGCTGCACTTCTTGCAGGAATGATTTACCTTTTGGTAAGAAAGGGCTATCAGGGCGAAGAAACAATCAATATTTCTTCTGTTGAGCAAAAAGAAAAGCTCAGCAGCAAGTAGAGGAAAACTTTATTATGACTCTTTTAGGTGATGCAATTGTCCTTATCGTTTTAGGCATTGTGGTTGCATTGGCAGCAAGATCCCTTATTAAGGCCCGCAAAAAGGGCACTTGAAACGGAAACTGCGGCGAGTGTGGCAGTTGCCATAAGGATTAAAAAAAATACAGGGTGTATTCATTTTCTTGAATACCCCCTGTATTTTTGCTTGTGCTTCAAATTATGCCCTCGGTGCATCTTTGCAGGGCATAATGATGTTACAGCCTGACAGCAATAAAGGTGCTGTTCTTGCATAGCTTTGACAACCCATTTTTCCTAAAATTTATTTGTTATCCCCTTTTTCATAAAAATCACCCCATCTGTCAGACAGTAAGTCATACCGTCCGGCAAATGGGGTGCGGTTTAAAGCCTCGGCTTTTTATTTTCTAAAGAACTATAAAACCTCAAAATTATTGTTGCTGAAATTGATGGTGCTGTTAAAGAAGGTTTCTGCTGTTCTTATAAGATATTCAACATCAGCTGTTCCTGCGGTTTCATATGAAGAGTGCATAGCCAGCTGTGCAAGGCCTATATCCACAGTCTTTAGGGAAACCTGGCTTGTGGAAATGTTTCCTAATGTGGAGCCGCCTAAAATATCGGAGCGGTTGAGGAAATTCTGTGTGGGAACCTCTGCTTTTTTACATACAGTTTCAAGAACAGCCTGAGATACTGCATCTGTGGTATATTTCTGATTTGCAGAATGTTTCACAACAATGCCCTTGTTGATGATAACGCTGTTGGTGGGGTCTGCCTTCTCCTTATAGTTGGGATGAAGTGCATGGGCGTTGTCGGCAGAAATCATAAAGCTGTTGGAAATATATCTGTAAAGGTCTGCCTCGGTGTTGCCCATAGCTGCATTTATTCTTGACAATGTGGCCTTGAGGAAATCCCCTGCTGCTCCCTGCTTGGTTCCGCTGCCCACCTCTTCATTGTCAAATACGCAATGAACCGCAGCATTTTTGGATTTTCCGGCAGCTAAAATTCCTCTTAAGGAGGAGTAGGCGCACTCTAAATCGTCAAGACGCCTTGAGGACACAAACTCATCATTAAGTCCCCATATCCTTCCGCCTTCTCTGTTGTAGCACTGAAGATCCATAGAGAGTATCTCATTTTCGGTAACGCCCAGATATTCAGCCACAATCTCCTTGAATTTGACATCCTTTCCCCCCATAGAAAGAAGAGGGAGCATATCCTTCTGTGCATTGTATTTATATCCGTCATTTACATCTCTGTTCATGTGAATTGCCAGATTTGGCAGAATGAGCAGGTCCTTGTCTATATCAATAAGCCTCTCCTCCACCTTGCTGTTGTTTCTCACCATCACTCTTCCTGCAACAGAGAGAGGTCTGTCAAACCATGTGGAGCAGATAAGTCCGCCGTATTTTTCCACATTGAGCGTCACATAAGAATTTTCGGTGACAATTTCGGGATTGGTCTTTATCTTCAATGCGGGTGAATCGCTGTGGCTTGCCATTATCTGAAAGCCGTTAAAGCCTTCCTTGGGGATTATGAAGGCGATTATGGAAGAGGAATTCCTTGTCACATAATAGCCCTCTCCCTGCTTTAAATCCCACTTTTCATTTTCGCAGAGAGGGTGGAATCCGTTTTCAGAAAGCTCCTTTTCCATATTTGCTATAACATGGAAGGGGCTTGGGGACTTATCAAGAAATTCTATAAGCTCTTGGGCATATTTATTACTCATTATTTTTTACCTCCGTTTTTTAGTTTCCCAAAAGAGGGTATTTTTATTTCTTTTTGCCAATATGAAAAATTCATTTCCTATCGCACTTTTATATTATACCATATTTTGAAAGCAAAGTTAATAAGCAGGTAAAAATTATATAAACAAATTGCATTGAATTGCCTGATGAAATATAATAAAATCATATAAAGAAGGCTTTGGAGGTGACAGCATGAAAAATATAACCTTTGACATGGTAAAGGCCCTTATTCCCAAAAGAGCGCCGGATAGCCATAAGGGTGATTACGGCAAGGTGCTGGCAGTTTGCGGCTGTTCCTTTTACAGAGGCGCTGCTGCTCTTTCTGTTTCCGGTGCTTTGAAGGTCGGGGCAGGAATTGTAGCTCTTGCCAGCGAGGAATGTGTGATAGAAAGCATAGCTGCACTTATTCCGGAGGCAATATTCATCCCGCTTCCCAATGATTCTCTGGTTCTAAAAAGAGCTGCCCAATATGATTGTGTGCTTTTAGGCTGCGGTCTTATGGAGGGCAACGAAACACTTTTGAATGTAAGGCGTATTCTCTCTGCATCCTTTAAAACTGTTGTTTTGGATGCAGGCGCACTTATGAGCTGCAAGAAGGAGCCACAGCTTCTTAAAACAGAAACCAAACGCATAATAATAACCCCACACATGGGAGAAATGGCAGGGCTTATAGGCAGGGATGTTTCCTATGTAAAGGAAAATGCACAGCAGATAGCCCAAAGCTTTGCTGTGGAATATAAGCTGACTGTGGTGCTAAAGGGTCACAGAACCATAATAGCCTCTCCCGACGGAGAGCTTTTTGTGAATACCACCGGAAATCCGGGGCTTGCCAAGGGCGGAAGCGGAGATGTTTTGTCAGGCATGATAGCCGGATTTGCTTCACAGGGGCTGACACCCTTAAAAAGCTCTCAGGCAGCGGTATTTCTCCACGGCTTTGCAGCTGATTTAACAGCTCAAAGAAGATCCATGCAGGCCATGCTGCCGCACCAGCTTTTGGAATCGCTGGAGGAAGTATTTTTAAAAATAACTAATTAAAGGAAATTTCAGATGAAAAAGATATTTTACTATCTGCCTGCTGTTGTGTCCGTTGTCTATTGGACCGCAAATGCCTTTGCCAATTCCGGCATCAGCCTGCAATATTGGCTCATACGTCCGCTTTTATTTCTATTATCGGCTCTTTTGCTTTCTATGGGACATATAAAAGGGGCTGTTCTGGGACTTTTGCCCACAATAGATTTGCTTTATGCAAGCGCAATAAAAATTGATGAGGGCATAGATGCAGGGCTTATACTCTCCATTCTGGGAGTGATATTCTATACATACTGCATATTTTATATATTAAAAGAGAGACGCAAAAACAATTAAAATAAAAAGGGAGGAATATAATTGAAAAAAGAACTGCTTCAAAAATACGCCAGAGCCATAGCCGTCATAGGTGCAAATCCTCAAAAGGGACAGCCGGTTATGCTGTTTGCTCAGGTGGAACAGTGGGAATTTGCAAACATGGTCACTGAGGAGCTTTACAAAGCGGGCGCAGGCAGCATTTACTTAAAGTGGGAAAGCCAGAAAAACAGCGTTTTAAAGTACATCTATGAGGATGAGGACACATTGAGCTGTGTGCATAAATATGAGGAGGCACAGTGGCAGGAGATGGTGGACACTCTCCCCTGCCGTGTTTTTTTGGATTCTGAGGACCCGGACGGGCTCAAGCAGGCGCCTATGAAAAAGGTTCAGAGTGTCAACCAGAAAAGGCAGAAGGTCTATAAGCCGTACAGCGATGCCATTGACAATCTTCATCAATGGGTGATTGCAGCTGTGCCGTCAAAGGAATGGGCCAAAAAGGTATTCCCTAAAGAAAGCGAGGCTGATGCCATAGAGCACCTTTGGAAAGAGATTCTTTCTGCCTGCCATATAGATGAGCAGAGCGACCCTGCTGAAAGATGGAAAGAGCACAATCAAACGCTTAAATCCAACGCAGAGAAGATGACCGATTACAATTTCCAATATCTTACCTATAAAAGCCCAAACGGCACCGATTTCAGATGCTCTCTGCTGCCTGACGGAATTTGGTGTGCAGGAAGCGCCAAAACAAAGGCAGGAGTAGTCTTTTCCCCAAATCTTCCCACAGAGGAGGTGTTCACCTCACCCCTGAGAGGTCAGTGTGAGGGAACCTTGGTTGCCACAATGCCCCTCTCCTATATGGGAAATCTTATAGAAAACTTTTCCATAACCTTCAAGGACGGAAGGGCTGTCTCCTGCAAGGCTGAAAAGGGCCAGGAGATATTGGAAAAGATGATCTCTATGGATGAAAATGCCGGCTATCTGGGAGAGCTGGCACTGGTTCCGGTGGATTCCCCCATATCCAAATCAGGCGTGCTTTTCTACACCACCCTCTTTGATGAAAATGCTGCCTGCCATGCGGCATTGGGTGCAGGCTTCAAAGAGTGCGTAAGGGATTTTGAAAAATACAATGACAAGGAGCTTTTTCAAAAGGGCATAAATGATTCTATAATCCATGTGGATTTTATGATAGGCTGCGACACATTGGAAATTACAGGCCACACAAATGACGGAAGGGATATAGTGGTATTTAAAAACGGCAGCTGGGCAATATAGCAGTTTTAAAAGAAAGCTTAAAGCAAAAAAGTCTTTGAGCTTTCTTTTTTTATATGCCGACATGCTTATAAATTTATTTTTATGGGCATACTCAGCAAAGGTGATTTTATGTATAAAAGACTTTGCATCTGCTTTTTTGCCTTCACATTTATTTTTTCCTCCCTCATTTCCAGAATTTTTTCCATAATTCAAAATGAGGACTATAAAAAATGTGCCTTGCAGCAATCCAGCATGGTTTTAAATGTAATGAGCTCAAGGGGCACAATTTATGACAGAAATTTCAAACGGCTTGTAAATGAGGAATACAGCTATGTGGCAGCTGTCAATCCCAACAACTTTTCAGCTGACGCACTTTTTAAAAACACTCCCCTAAGCATGCATGAAAAAATAGGGGAAAAGCTCTCTGAGCATACTCCCTTTTCCATAGAGGTTCCCAATGACAATATATATTCATACGGAATAGATATTTTTGAAGTGCCTAAAAGATATAAGGATGAGCAGACCGCTCTTCATATAATCGGTCAGACCAATTATGACCGACAGGAAGGCACATCAGGTCTGGAAAAAAGCTATGACAGCCTGCTTAAAGCCAGCAGCGGCTTTATAGATTTAAAATATTCCTCCAACGCCTTCAATCACTCGCTCAAAGAGGATGCACCGCAGATTTTTGACAGCTCGGAAAAAATAAACGGCGGAATTGTCACAACTTTGGATAAGGACATCCAAAAAATTGCAGAGAGCGCCGGCAGCTCTATGAAAAAGGGCGCAATAGTTGTTATGGACCCCTTTAACGGGGATATTCTGGCATCTGCAAGCTTTCCCTCATATAATCCCAACAAGCCCCAAAAAAGCCTTGATGACCCTTTAAAGCCGTTTATAAACAGAGCCTTTTACCCCTTTGCCGTAGGCTCCACATTTAAGCTTTTGACTGCTGCAACGGCACTGGAAGAGGGCATCTCTCCCGATTTTACCCACAACTGCAAGGGATATATAAAGGTTGGCAGCAACACCTTCAGATGTCACAATTTAAACGGCCACAAAACGCTCAACATGGAGGATGCCATAAAAAAATCCTGCAACCCCTATTTCATAAACCTTTCCCAAAATATAAACGGGCAGAGCCTGCTTTATAAGGCAAAGCTTTTGGGAATTGGGGAGGCACGTGAGCTGGCGCCTGATTTTTCCACACTTGCCGGCAGCCTTCCGAATGAAAACGACCTCTTTGCACCTGAGGCACTTGCCAATTTTTCCTTCGGACAGGGCAGACTTACTGCCACGCCTATTGACATTGCTGTTTTGATTTCCTCCTTTGTCAACAGCGGCAAGGGGGTTATACCAAGGCTTATAGAGGGCTCCACAGATGACGGAGCAAGCTTTTTAAGCCACAGCGTCAGATATGAGCCAAAGGATGTGATACACCCCTTGGCAGCAAAAAAAATCAGCCAGATGATGGTATCTGTTGTAGAAGAAGGCTCGGGCAAAAAGGCAAAGCCCCAACATTTAGGCGCAGGGGGCAAAACCGCATCTGCCCAGAGCGGACAGTTTGAAGAAAACGGCGAGGAAATAGTCCATGCCTGGTTTTCAGGCTTCTATCCTGCCGAAAATCCAAAATTTACTATTGTTGTGCTCTGCGAGGGAGCTTTTTCCGGAGGGGATACCGCCGCACCCATATTCAAAGAAATATGCGACGGAATTTATAATTTAAAGGGAGAGGAGTATTTTGAAAATACAAAACCCCAGAGCATAACTGCGCCCAAAGAAAAAGACAGCAAAGGAGAATAATTTCTGAGCTTTTTTGTTACGGCACCTTGTTTATGGCAAAATAATAAACTGCATCTTTGCAGGTGCTGTCCTTTTCACCCCATGATGCTTTTACCTCGTAAAGGTATTTGCCATCTTTGATGTTAAAGAAATTGCCGGTCATTTCAACTGTACCTGCCATCTCCTTGCTTTCAAGATCATATGCTGTCAAAGAGGAAATTCTGTCAGGCTGGATTTTAAACCTCAATTCACCTGTAAATGAAGCTGTATCCAGCATTGGAATTTCGCCTTGATTATTTAAGTATTCAGACAAATCAAATTCCGAACTATTTGTCTCAGCAAGGCCTTCCTCAAAATATGATGCTCTCCTCTGCCATTTATAGCGTCCCAGATCCGTAGAAATGCATGTATTATCCGAAATTACATCCATATCCGGCGGATTTTCCAAAAGTGCAATATCCTGTTTTTTCTCCAAAAGCTCGTTTGCAAAGTCGGCAAGCTCTGCCGTCTCACTGTATTTGCACCTGTAACCCTGACCATCTATTATTAGGTAATCACCAAAGGGCATAACGGAAATTTCTTTCCCATCCTTCAAAAACAGCGTAAATTTAACAGCTTGACCTGAACTGTCTCTCCATGAATTATCCTTTTTGTAGATTATTGTATTATTTAAACATTCTGTAAGATATTTTGTATCCTTGACCTCCAAAACTATATCAGGAGGTGCCAGCTTGACCTTGGCAAACACAATATCATCTGCAAAAAGCTTTTTAAAGGGACGGCTTCCAAAAGGCACAAAAGAAAGCATTAAGACACATAAAATTACAAATGCCGGAATAATAATTTTTCTGAAGCTTTTTCTCATTGAAAATCTTCCTTTCCAAATTACTTTACATCATACCCTTGCCTGAAATTCCTATATAACCTATAAGTGTTGTTCTGCCTTAAAATTACTGCAAAATTTCCGATAAAAAAGCGGCAGGCTTTCTGCCTGCCGTCAAAGAACCAAATAATTCTACTTTTCAGTTACAAATTCTGAAACTATGTTTTCAACCTCGGAGGAATCAATTCCAACCACCATGATAACATTGTTTCCCACTATCTTTACAGATGTCATGGAGCCATTGAGCTTCTCATATTCCTCAGGAATATAATCCTTATAGCTTTCCTTCTGCTCATCAAGTCTCTTGTTTACCACTTCCTTAGCCTTTTCCTCTGCGTCGGAATTTTCCAATTCCAGCACGCACACCTCGTTGGAGGTAGACCTTGTTCCGGAAACATAAACAGTTGCCTTTTTAAGTCCCTCAAAGGGAACGCCGTAAAAATCTCCCAGCTTTTCATCAGAAAGCTCCACCATGTCATCTGTCTGCTTCAAAGTCTCCACAACCTTGGAAGTAAAGCCTGCTGCATCCAGCTTTACATTTGACTTGCCGTCGCTGCCTGAGCCGCAGCCTGCCAGAAGAAGAGAGAGGGAAAGTACCGCTGCCAATATTTTTTTCATTTCAAATCACCTAATCCTTTTTGTTTTCAGCAGTATGAGCTTTAAGGTAATCAAACCACAAGGAGTACTGCTCAACTCCTATATGGACACCATCACGGGTATATTCTGCCGGCATTGCCCCATTTTCATCCTTAAAAACTGATGCCACATCCAAATAATAATATCCGTTCTTTTCAGAAAGCTCTTTAAGCTTGCTGTTATAATCGTCTATCCATTCATTTTTTAATTCCTTGTGATACTTTTCCTTATATTTTGCTTCGTTTACAGGAAGGACAGACTGAACATAAATAGTGCTGTTTGGATTTTCCTTGGCGATTGTTTCAATAAAGGCTGTAAAGGGCTCTATCAGCTTTCCGTTATAGTTTCCCATTGAGTTTCCGCCCAGCATGACATAAATCTTTCCGGCGGGCTTGCGCTTCAAGGCCTCTGAAATTGTGATATTTTCATTCCCCTCTTCAATAAAGGAATTGTTTAAAATTCCTGTCACGCCCAAGCCGTTTTTTGCATATACCCTTGCATTGCTCATAATGTCATACAGGCTTATGCCCGTTGTGATGGAATCTCCTATAAACACTGCATCATCAAAATAATCGCTTCTCACTCTGTTGGTGTCATACTCCTTGCCCTCCTCATCCTTCATGGGAAGTGACATGGGCTTAGGCGGCACAACCGGCATTTCAGCATTATCTTCAAAGATTCGGACAGGTCCCGTCAAAAGCTTTTCATCAAAGACAACCTTCTTTTCCTCAGGAAGAGCAGGCATCAAAAGCTGCCAGACCAAGGACAAAAGGGCGGATGACAAAAGCATTGCCGATATCACAAAAAAGCACATTGCAAAGGGATTGGTGCGCTTTTTCTTTTTTCTTATCACTTTTTTACTTTCCAAAGGGCCTTCCTCCAACCAGAATAACTTTTTATATTATACTACACACCTTTTGACTTTGCAAAAGGAATTGTAAGATAAATTTTGTATTTTTCGTTAAATTTGAACTAATCCTTTAAAAATGAACAAATCTCATCATATTTTTGCAAATCAAAATAGCTGCTTTGAGAACAGCATAGGCTGATTTTACAGCTGTATACGAAAAGTTATAAACCGTTTCAACATAGTTTTCAACATGATATTCTTAAATCTGCATTTCAACTGTTGAATAGTCCTGTTTTTCAACCTGCATTTTCTGACAGCTTCTGTCAGTTTTACAAATGGTATTTTATAATATTTCATTATTTGCACAATGTCCTCAAAAAATGCAGGATTTACATAAGAATCCTGCATTTTTGCTGTTTTCTGCACTTAAGGCTAAATATATCATCAAATTCTGCTTGACAAACTATACTTTATAATATATAATTATCAATGCTGTAAGAAATAAGCTGATATGGCTCAGCAGGCAGAGCACGTCCTTGGTAAGGACGAGGTCATCGGTTCGAATCCGATTATCAGCTCCAAAAGCGTCGATTGAAATTATCAATCGACGCTTTTTTGTTTTTAGCTGTGTTAAGCTCCAATTTAACACAGCTTATTTATTTGAAAGCTTAAAGCAGACAAATCCGCATACAGCAAAATATGCACAGAATATGATGCCGACAAGGCTTTCGCTTATGACCTGCCCTGTATATTGATTTCCCATGTATATGAGAATTCCACCTACGATAAATCCGCAGACACAGCCATACCACCTGCCCTTTAGCATGAGCACAGCAGATGCAAAAAGCAGAAAACAAAAGACCCACGCAATCTGGTCTATGCTGTTTAAGCTCACTGATATTGCTATTGCTCCATAAAAAAATATGCTGACTGCAAAAGGCAGAAAATACAGCACATACGCACATATTTTTTTCATAAAATCCACCCTTCATACACATTTTTTGACAAATCAGCCTTACGGCAAATCACCATATAGATTACAGTCAAAAAAATTGAATATCCGGCTTATTTAAAAATTTAAGGGCAGTATCATACATTTGCGATACTGCCCTTTTACAGCCCCTCTTAAAAGAGTGATGTGATTTTAAATTAGAAATGAATGTTGAGAGAGAAGTTGACAATCAAGGATGCAAAAGCGATGGAAACTGTGGAAAGCAGCTTGATGAGTATGTTGATGGAGGGACCTGATGTATCCTTGAAGGGGTCACCTACTGTATCACCGACAACTGCTGCCTTGTGGTTGTCAGAGCCCTTGCCGTTGAATGCGCCGCTCTCGATGTACTTCTTTGCATTATCCCATGCACCGCCGGCATTGGACATCATTACTGCAAGGATGAAGCCGGAAACTGTTGCGCCCATAAGCATACCTGTAACACCGTTTACGCCTAAGATGAGGCCCACAATTACAGGAACGATGATAGCCATGAGGGAGGGAGCGAGGATTTCCTGCTGTGCAGACTTTGTGCAAAGGTCTACGCAGGACTTGTAATCAGGCTCGCCTGTGCCTTCCATAATGCCCTTGATTTCCTTAAACTGGCGTCTTACCTCTGTAACGATGGACTGTGCAGACTTGCCGACAGAATCCATTGTCATAGCGGCAAATACAAAGGGAAGAACTGCTCCGATGAAAACACCTACCATTACAGGGGGGTTCATAACAGAGAGATTTAACTCCAAGCCGGGGTTGATAGCCTTGCACTGGTCAACATAAGCTGCAACAAGTGCCAAAGCTGTCAAAGCTGCAGAACCGATGGCAAAGCCCTTACCTGTGGCAGCTGTTGTGTTGCCCAAAGAGTCAAGAGCATCTGTTCTGTTTCTAACCTCTTCAGGCATATGGCTCATTTCGGCAATACCGCCTGCGTTATCAGCAACAGGGCCGTAAGCATCGGTTGCCAGAGTGATTCCCAATGTGGAAAGCATACCTACTGCGGAAAGACCGATTCCGAAAAGTCCGTGAGAAAAATCAGCAGAGCCGCCGGAAACAAGATAAGAAACGATTACAGCCACGCCTACAATGATAACAGGAAGAGCTGTGGAGTACATACCTAAGGAAAGACCGCTGATAATGATTGTTGCAGCTCCTGTTTCAGAGGAGGATGCAAGATTTCTTGTGGGCTTGTATGTGTCGGATGTATAGTATTCTGTAAAATATCCGATGAGATTTCCTGCCAAAAGACCTACGATGATAGCTACGAAAAGTCCCATATTCTCACCGTTGAAAGCATATCTGATGAGGAAGTAGGAAGCTATTGCAACAATGGCAGAGGAAACGTATGTTCCCTTTCTGAGTGTGGAAAGAAGATTCTTCTGGGAAGCATCCTCATTTGTCTTAACAAAGAATGTTCCGATGATGGAAGCAAAGATACCGATGGCAGAAAGAGCCATAGGAACTGCCATTCCCTCAAAGCCGAAGCCGGCGGAAACAGCCAGCGCACAGGCAGAAAGCCTTGCGCCTGCATAGGACTCATAAAGGTCGGCGCCCATGCCTGCAACGTCTCCTACGTTATCTCCTACGTTGTCGGCGATAACCGCAGGGTTGCGGGGGTCATCCTCGGGGATTCCTGCCTCTACCTTTCCTACAAGGTCAGCACCTACGTCGGCAGCCTTTGTGAAGATACCGCCGCCAACTCTTGCAAAGAGGGCCATCATTGAGGCGCCCATGCCGAATGTAACCATAAGGGAAGCGATCTTAGAGGCCTGCTCAGCCAAAGGAAGAGCTCTGTAATACCATTTCAAGAAATAGAACCAGATGCTCATATCAACAAGGCCCAGACCTACAACTGTAAAGCCCATTACAGAGCCTGCGGAAAACGCAACCTTCAAGCCCTTGTTAAGGCTGTGAGAAGCAGCATTTGCAGTTCTTGCATTGGAGGCTGTTGCGATTTTCATGCCGATAAATCCGGAAAGAGCGGAGAAGAAGCCGCCTGTGATGAACGCAAAGGGAACGAAAATGTCCATCTGCTTCATAAATACGAGGCCCATCATTATTACGAAAACGACTGCAAAGAATTTTGCAACACCTGTGTATTGCCTCTTCAAATATGCGTTTGCGCCGCTTCTGATAGAAGCTGCGAGCTTAGCCATCAGCTCTGTTCCTTCGCTTTCACGAAGAACCTTTTTAGCCTGAAGCCAGGCAAAAAGCAAAGCCGCAACCGCCGCAATGGGTGTCAGTACGATAAGATTCATTACTTTAAGCACTCCTTAAAATTTAGATATGAGAATTTCTTTCTCAATTACAATATCTTATTTTAAAACAAACAAGCTGTAAAGTCAATAAGCTTTTACCGATTATGACAAGTTTTTGTCTTGTTTTTTAATAGATTGGACAGCAGCACTATAAATTTTGACAAATTTGCTTATATAAGTGCCTTAATAAGTCCGAAAAATAAAAATTGCAATGGGTAAATTACATAAAAACTGTATTTTTCCAACAGCTTGGGTATTTTATCCGAGCCTCTTTTTCCGTTATACAGAAAAAGTGCAAAGCAAGAGAGCATGGCTGCCATCTGATTAAGTATGTAATACCAGGTCATGGGGGTAAAGACGGTATCTGCCTTGAAATAATTTAAAAATCTGAAAAAGCACATTCCGAAGGCAAAGCAGCCCAGGGATGTCAAAATCTCATTTTTGGATTTTCTCTGATACCAGAAAAGCATTACCAAAAGAACTCCGAAGGCGCCGTAATCGGTCAGAAGAAGGTCAGCCGCCACCATTCCTATCATGGACCATATCCACGTTCCCTGGCTTTGGCAGACAGATATGGTTACAACAGATATAAAGAAGGTAAAAAGCACATTCTGACCGCCGAATATGTCTATGGGGCTTCCCGATCTTGCAAAATCAAAAAACGGCTCGGAAATCAGCGCGAAAACAAGAAGTCTCATTGCGTATTTTTTTGGGTCCCTTGTGTGCTCATAGCCCTCGCAAATCAAAAACGCAAATATGGGAAAGCTCAGCCTTCCTATTATTCTCAAAATCTTTAAATTTGGAAAAAGGAATGCCCCTGCATGATCTATGAGCATAAGCACAACAGCTGCAACCTTGAGGTCAAAGCCGCTTAATTTTAGATTTTTTCTTTTCATATCTTCCATTATTTTCTCACCCGCTGCAAAAGCTCTCCACTTCTGTAAGCCTCCAGAAGAAGCTTTAAGGCAGCTATCTGCTCCTTAAGCTCACTGCCTATATCCGTGTCGGCTACCATCTTTCTTTCCTTTACTCTTTCAAAAACATTTGAAATGGACAATATGTCGGTATTGTTGGCAACAGCCTCCTCAACAGTTGTGAAAGGGCCGTGTGAAACAAGCCTGAGGCCATAGGAATTATATATGAGCGTATAGCCTGCTATGCCGGTTGTGGATTGGTATGCCTTGCAGAATCCCCCATCTATGCACATGACCTTGCCGTTGCATTTTATGGGGCTTTCCCCATCCTTGGTTTTAACAGGCATGTGGCCGTTTATAATGTGGCCCTCCTCTGTATCAAGCCCAAAATCCTCCAGAATCATATCCATAGGCTCTTCACTGTCTATATACTGATAATAGAAGTTTTTCGGCTCCGTATGTGTTTTTTTGTCATCTATCAGCATTCTTTCAAAGCTTGTCATTTTAAGCCTGCCGAATATGGGGGAATTTTTTCCGCACCAAAGCCACCACATAAAATCCTGAGCCTCTTCTCTTGCTTTGGAGCCTATCGGCTCTTCAAACGCCCTTCTCACCTGGCGGTCTGCAAAATCCAAAAGCTTTCTTCCCCAATACCTTTCCCCATGGAAGCAAAAGCGCTGGAAGGAGCCGTCAAACTGAAGGGGGATGCAGCCGTGAAACATGAGATTTCCGTTGCAGGTCCTGTACATCCTTCCTTTATCCAAAAGCAGCGTCATATGCTTTTTAAGGTGGGAGCTTCTCATAAAGGAATCCTTTAAGGAGGCTACCAGCTCCGATTCCTCCTGTGTAAGCTTATAGGGATTTTCCCTGCTTATTGTAGGCATATCACAATCCAGCAGGCTGTACTGTGTGCCATCAATCACAACTGTGCCCTTGTCAAAATCTATTTTGTGCAGCAGCATCCTGTCATCCATGTCATATTCAGGGTGCCGGCTTATTATCTGACCTTCCAGCTTCAGCTGTATTATAGCCACAGCCTTTCTCAATTTGGCAACAAGGTCTATGTCATTAAGCCCTATTTTTCCCTCCTCCAGAACCTTGGGCTTAAAGGCAAGACTGTCCTTATAGGTTTTTTCTGCAAACACCGTGAGAGCTCTCAAGGAAATTCCGTAGCCGTTTTCCAAGGTGTCCACATTGGCATATTTGAGGGATATGTTAAGAACATTGGCAATGGCTGCCTCACAGCCGCTGGCTGCAGCCATCCAGAGTATATCATGGTTGCCCCAGACAAAATCAACCGAAGGGTGCTTTTCCAGCATATCCATAATATCCTCTGCACCGGGGCCTCTGTCGTAAATGTCGCCTAAAATGTGCAGCATATCCACAGCCAGCCGCTTTATCACAGAGGAGACTGCAATTATGAAGGCATCTGCTCTGTCCACATCTATGATGGTTTCCACTATCCTGCCGTAATACTGCTCCTTGTTCTTGGCAAAGTGATCTGCGTGCAAAAGCTCATCTATTATGTAGGAAAAGTCCGGCGGCAGCACCTTTCTCACCTTTGAGCGGGTATATTTTGAGGAAACCACACGGCAGACCTCAATGAGCCTTACCAGTGTAAGATGATACCACTCGTGGAGAGAATCCGCATATTTTTTCTTCAAAAGCACCAGCTTTCTCTCGGGGTAATAAATTAAAGTTGCCAGCTCCGCCCTCTCATTTGGGGTGGAGGAATCGGTGTAAAGCTCGTTTATTTTTTCCCTTATTATTCCGGAGGCATTGTTCAGTATGTGTGCAACAGCCTCATTTTCCCCATGCAGATCGCTTATGTAATGCTCTGTGCTTTTGGGCAGGTCCAAAATGGCCTGAAGGTTTATTATTTCTGTGCTGACGCTTCCTATGGTGGGAAAATCCTTAGAAAGCATCTTCAGAAAAGTCAGTCTTGATGCGCTGTCCATTTAAAATCTCCTCTTTCTAAAAGCTCTTTAGCTGCTTTGAAGCCTTTAAGACCATAAATGCGCCCTTGCAGCAGGAGGCATTTCTTATCATCTCTCTGTCATCCTTCCTTCCCCTTGCAAGGTGAAGCTGCTCAACGGCGGTTCCCTTTTCTGTTGAAACCGCTATATACACAAGCCCCACCGGCTTTTTGTCGGTTGCTCCCGAAGGCCCTGCTATGCCTGTTGTGGAAAGTCCTATATCCGCACCCATTATTTTTCTTGCGTTTTCTGCCATTTCAGCAGCACACTCTTTGGAAACGGCTCCGAATTTTTTGAGCGTATCCTCACTTACACCCAAAAGCTTATTCTTAGCCTCGTTTGAATATACCACCGCAGAGCCCATAAGAACTTTTGAAGCCCCGGGATAATCCACTATCCTTGAGGAAATAAGCCCTCCCGTAAGGCTTTCGGCGCAGGCTAAGGTGTGATTGTTTTCACAAAGGCAGTCAACTATTGCCTCAAAAAGGCTTTCATAATTTTCTCCGTAAATTTCACCGTTGGGAAATCTTTGGAGAATTTCCTTCTTCACCGGCTCAATAAGCCTCATGCCCTCCTCCTCTGTTTTGGCCCTGGCCGTGATTCTCAATTGGCACTCCCCGGTCTTTGCATAGGGCGCCAAGGTGGGGTTTTTATAATTTACCATTATATCTTTAAGCTCTGCTTCAATGGAGGATTCGCCTATTCCGTAAACATTCAAAACCCGGGAGGTCAAAATGCAGTCGGATTTGGATTTTAAAAATTCCCTCACCGGGCCTTGCAGCATAGGCAGCATTTCCCTTGGAGGTCCCGGCATCATAATTGCTATTTTGCCGTCTTTTTCAAGAATACAGCCGGGAGCTGTTCCCATAGGGTTTTCAAGCACAAGGCAATCCTCGGGCATCATCGCCTGCTTTATGTTGTTATCCGTCATCTTTCTTTTGCTTTTTTCAAAAAAGCCCTTTAAAAGCTTCAGATATTCTTCATCCATAACCAGCTCTTTGCCAAAATAAGCAGCCACAGTCTCCTTTGTAAGGTCATCGTATGTGGGGCCCAGGCCTCCTGTCAGAATAACCAGATCTGCCCTTTTAAAGGAAAGCTCAAGGCTCTCCTTAAGCCTTTTTGGGTTATCCCCCACAACCTCGTGGTGATATACATTTATTCCCAGAGCTGCCAGCTCCTTTGCCACCTCTGCGGCATTTGTGTTTACAACATCTCCCAAAAGCAGCTCTGTACCCACACAAAGAATCTCAGCGTTCATATATAAACCTCCTAAAAAATGAAAAGTGGTATAAATCATAAGCTTCATTATACCACTTTTTCAGATTTTCCAATACTTATTTAGGCTAAAATAATGAACTAATTATAAATTTTTAAATTCAGCTGTTCATTGCCCTTTCTGCAAAGCTGTTATCGACTATTTCCTCAAAGGGTATCTCTTTATCTATGACTCCTGCGCCCTTCATAACCTCAAAAAGCCTGTCAAAGCCCTCTTTGCTCACATTGGGAGAATACATAAAGGCATCTATATCCTTGTGCCTCTGTGTCACCTTTTCCAAAAGCTCTATATCGGAATCGGGGAAAAAGTCCTTTATGGATTCTGCTATTTCTTTTGCAGAATGTTCCTTTACCCATTTTTGTCCTTTATACAGCGCTCTTACAAAGCTGTCTATTATGTCCTTGTTTTCCTCTATATACCTTTTGTCGGCATAATAGCATGTATATGGAATTTCTCCGGACTTTTCTCCCACAGATGCAAGTATATATCCCTTTCCCTCGCTTTCCAAAAGAGATGCCGCCGGCTCAAAAAGTGTGACATAATCCCCCTCGCCGCCGGAAAAAGCACCTGCCATAAGGGCAAACTGTATGGAGGTATCCACCTCTATATCCTCATTGGGCGTAAGGCCGTTGTTTTTAAGCACATATTCCAGCGTCATTTCAGGAACTCCGCCCTTTCTTCCGCCGAGAATTTTTTTACCTCTCATTTTTTCAAATGAAAACTCTTCCTTTTCCCTTCCTATTATAAAGGAGCCGTCACGCTTTGTCACCTGTGCAAAAATAACAGGGTGGTTGTCTCTGCCCTCGTTGTAAACATATATGGCTGCCTCAGGGCCGGAAAAGCCTATATCCACATCATTTGAAAGCACCGACGTCATCACCTTGTCTGCCCCCTGACCTGTGGAAAGCTCTATATCAAGTCCCTCCTCTTCAAAAAAGCCCTGTGACATGGCAACATATGACGGAGCATAGAACACACTTCTGGTCACCTCGCTGACCCTTACCCTTTCAAGCCCCTTTTCATCTTTTGAGCACCCCAAAAGACCGATAGACACAGCAACGGCAAAAATCAGCGCCGTAAATCTCTTCATAGCAAATTACCTCCTTAAAAATGGCGGCTTTTTTTCTTTAAAAGCCTGTTGCTCCATTCTATGAAAAGATACATGACCGCTGCTACAAAAGCCAATATGACAACAGATGCCATAACAAGGTCAAGCTTAAAGACCTGGCTGCCGTAAACTATCAGATAGCCAAGACCTGCTTTTGAGATGAGAAATTCTCCCACCACAACTCCTACCCAGCTCATTCCCATGTTTATTTTAAGCGAGCTGAATATATTTTTTATGTTGGCGGGAAAAACAACCTTGAAAAGTATGTCTTTTTTGCTCCCGCCAAAGCTTTTCACCAATTTTATCATGCCCCTGTCTGTCTGCATGAAGCCGCTTAAAACCTCCAGTATGCTTACCACAATGGAAACTGTGAGCGCTATCATGATTATTGAAAAAGGCCCCGAGCCAAGCCAAACTATAAAAACAGGCCCTAGGGCTATTTTAGGAAGAGCATTCAGAATGACAAGATAAGGCTCTGCCACCTTGTTCAAAAAATTTTCCCACCAGAGAAGTGTAGCTATCAGAACACCAAAAAATGTACCCAGAAAAAATCCTGCCAGAGCCTCCAGCGTAGTGACCATAGTGTGGTAAAAAAGCTCGCCTGAGCAGGCAAGAGAGACTATGGTGCCGACTATTCTTGCAGGGCTGCTGACTATGAAGGGATCGACAATATAAAGCCTTGCCGATATTTCCCAAAGCAGCAGGAATACTGCCAGAAAGCAAATGCGGCAGAGCCTCTCCCTTCTTCCCTCCTTTTTCTTATTTTCAAGATAGCTTTCTCTCTCGGGGGAGATATCATACATGCACATCTATATCCCTCCAAATACTGTTGAAATAATCCTTGAATTCAGATCTGTCGCGACATTCAAGAGGTGTCCCCCTGTTTTTTCCAAAATCTATTGTGCATATGGATTTTACCCTGCCCGGCCTTTTTGACAAAACTATCACCCTGTCGGACATGGAGACAGCCTCGCTTATGTCATGGCTTACCATAACAGCGGTTTTCCTCTCATTTTTTATTATTTTGAATATGTCGTCATTTACAGCCAGCCTGGTCTGATAATCAAGCGCCGAAAACGGCTCATCCAGCAAAAGCACCTGAGGATTTACAGCCAAAGTTCTTATCAGCGCCGCCCTCTGCCTCATCCCTCCGGAAAGCTCTGACGGATATGAATTTCTGAATTCCCAAAGGCCGTAATTTTTAAGGAGACTGTCTGTATATTCCAGATTTTCCTTTGTTTTTGACGCTGTTATCTCAAGGCCCAAGCAGCAGTTGCTCCTTATGCTCCGCCAAGGGAAAAGTGAATCCGACTGAAGCATATAGCCCACATCCTTCAGCCCCCTCTCTGTCAGAATGTCAACACTGCCCCTGCTGGGCTTCAAAAGCCCGGCAATTATGGAAAGAAGGGTGGATTTTCCGCAGCCGGAAGGTCCTATAATAGATACAAACTCCCCCTTGTAGACATCAAAGCTGATATTCTTTAAGGCTGATACCTCGCTGTCCTCACTTTGGTAGCAAAGCCCTATATCCTTTATCTCAATGATTTTTTCCAATTTAAAAACCTCCTTTTTCCATCATATGAAAAACTTTTGATAAGCGTCAGCCTTGAGGATAAACTTTTTGTCCCTTTTCATATGGTTTAATGTTAAGGAGGTTTTTTCATGTTCACAACACTTTTAAATTTTCTTTTTTGGGCAAAGCTGTTCTTTCCTGTTCTTCATCCCACATCCTCCAGCTGCTTCCCAAGGCCGTTTACCAAAAAGGAAGAAAAAGAATGCTTCAAAAGAATAAAGGAAGGGGACCAAAAGGCAAAAGACGAGCTTATTGAACACAACCTCAGGCTTGTTGTACACATAATCAAAAAATATTATTCTCCGGACAGGGATCAGGACGATTTAATCTCCATAGGAACCATAGGTCTTATAAAGGCTGCCAACAGCTTCAACTATGAAAAGGGAACAAAATTTGCAACCTATGCCGCCAGATGCATTGACAACGAAATACTCATGCACTTCAGACATCTTAAAAAGACAAAGCAGGAAATATCCCTCTCCACACCTGTTGACCGGGACAAGGACGGCAACGAATTGACACTTATGGATATTATGGCTGATAAAAACGAGCTTTCTGATGAGATTGACTGCTGCATGAAAAAAGAGCAGCTAAAGTCCGTAATAGAAAAATATCTGACCGAAAGGGAAAAAGAGGTCATATATATGCGCTATGGCATAGGAAGCGACGGCGATTTGACACAAAAGGAGGCAGCTAAGCGACTTGGCATTTCAAGGTCTTATGTATCCCGCCGCCACTAATGTAAACGAATCCCGGAAAGCCTTGATTCAAAAGGTTTTCCGGGATTCCATCATAAGTAGAGTAGCGCCGCGGTTAATGTAAGCGGCGAGAATATTTGCAGGAA
>JAHHUC010000018.1 GCA_020024215.1 Oscillospiraceae bacterium
GCTGCATAGTGTGTATCGCTTATGCGGAAAAAAGGCGGTTCCTCTTCAAAATCCAAAGCAAGCGCATATTTGTTTCTTTCTGCAAAGGCATCACCCTTAGGTGGGAAAAGCATATTGGGAGGAGTTCCCGGAATGGCTGAAAGCTTTTCCTTTGTATAAAGATCCGGCATAGATGAAAGCAGCGCCCATGTGTAGGGATGGGCAGGACTGTAAAAAATTTCATCTGCCGTTCCGAACTCAACTATCTTGCCTGCATACATTATACATATCCTGTCTGCCATATTGGCAACAACACCCAGGTCATGTGTGATAAAAATTACAGAAAGATTTCTTTTTTCCTTAAGCTCCTTTATCTGATCGAGTATCTTTGCCTGAATTGTCACATCAAGCGCAGTTGTAGGCTCATCACAGATAAGTATTTTTGCATCTGATGCCAAAGCTATGGCTATAACTATCCTTTGGCGCATACCGCCTGAAAACTGAAAGGGATACTGTTCAAATCTTGTTTCCGGCTCCTTGATTCCGACAGCCTGCATAAGCTCAAGAGCCCTTGCCTTGGCATCCTTTTTGGCGCAGGAGCCTGAAAGTATGAGAGCCTCTGTTATCTGCTTTCCGATCTTCATAATAGGATTGAGCGCAGAGAGCGGGTCCTGAAAAATGAGAGATATTTCCTTTCCTCTTATTTTATAGAAATCGCTTTCCTTATATTTAGTCAAATCCTCTTTATTGTAAATTATGCTTCCTCTTTCAATTGTGGCATTTTTTGAAAGAATACCTAAAATTGCCTTTGTTGTAACAGATTTTCCGCTTCCGGATTCGCCTACTATGGCAAGAGTCTCCCCTTTTATAAGCTCAAAGCTCACACCTCTGACAGCCTGAACCTTTCCGGAAAAAGAATTAAATGAAACAGCAAGATCATCAACTTTTAAAATTACATCTTTGTTTTCCATATATACTCCTTATGAGGCACCGCGAAGCGTGGGATCAAATGCGTCTCGCAGTCCGTCGGCAAAAAGATTGAAGGCTATCATCAGCACAGAGATGAGTATTCCGGGGAAGAGCACCTGTGTGGGAAAATGAAGCAGAACCTTCTGTCCCTGTGAAAGAAGCACACCTATGGAGGGCTCCGGTGCCTGAAGTCCTAAGCCTATGTATGCCAAAAATGATTCGGAAAAAATTGCGCTGGGAACAGCTATCATAGATGCTGTTATTGTGGGGCCTATGGCGTTGGGAAGTATATGGCGGAATATCAAGGATAAATCCTTTACACCAAGTGTTCTTGCAGCAAGCACATATTCCCTGTTCTTATAGCGGAAAAACTGTGAGCGCACTGTTCTTGCAGTTCCCACCCAGCCCTTTATTACAAGCGCCATTATTATGGAGAACATTCCGGTTCCTGCCACCATTATAAACAATGTGAGTATAACAATTCTGGGAAAGGCATTTATTATTTCTGTTATACGCATCATGATTATATCCACTGTTCCGCCGTAATATCCGGAAATAGAGCCGTAGACAACGCCTATAAACACATTGCATGCAACCGAGACCAAAGCTATTATAAGTGACACTCTGGCTCCTCTCCAAAGTCTTGTCCAAAGATCTCTTCCAAGATAATCAGAGCCAAACCAAAATACCTCTTCACAGCCTATGTATTTATAATAATCAACCTCTACATCCACCATTTTTACGCCGTTTATTTCTCTCTCATTGAGAACATTTAGCACAGAGCCTTCGGGATAATATTCCTCATTTCCAATTAAATCTGCCCTTCTGTTTTCGATTATTCTTGAACCATCAAAAATTCCCAAGGGCGCCAAAAGAGGTATCTTAGGAGGCATATCCACATATTCTGTAAACTGCTCATCAAATTTATACTTGTTCATGGAAGGTCCGAAAACAGCAAAGAAAATAATTACACAAATTATGATAAACGCTATTACAGAAGCTCTGTTTTTGCTGAATCTTAGCATTACGTCCTTGAAAAATCCTATCGGTTCAGTTTCAAACTTTGCATCATAAAGCTTTTGATCCATCTGAACCAGCTTAAGCTTTTCCTTTGGAATATCCTTATATTCGGGGAGATTTGGATCAAAAATTTTCATTATTTCTTCCCTCCTATCCTTACTCTCGGGTCAATAATGCCATAAAGAATATCAACTATCAAAACTGTTACAAGTGATATCATGGAATAAAACAGCAGTATAGCTACTGTGAGCATATGATCGTTGGCGTTTATGGAATTTATCATGAGTCCACCCATTCCCGGAACAGAAAATATGCTTTCAACAACCAAGGAGCCGCCCATAATGTTGGTAAACATGGGTACTATTATGTGAACCAGCGGGAACATGGCGTTTCTCATGGCATGCCTTATTGTGGCCTGTTTGTAAGTAAGTCCCTTTGTGGTTGCAAGAAGCATAAACTCAGAATTCATTGCCTCTGAAAGCTCCGCCCTAAGATGCCTTGCCACTCTGGCAATAGGTCCAAAGGCAAGTGCCGCAATCGGAAGAACCATAGACAAGGCCTTTATGCCCGGTGAAGCTGTGGGACTGTATATTATGGGGAACAAATCCAGCTTGAAGGCAAGAAAATATTGAAGCAGGGATGCGAATATAAAAGATGGCACTGATATAAAAACCACCACCATAAAGGATATGGCATGGTCCACAATAGTATTTTTCTTGATGGCAGCAGCAGTTCCGGCAGCAAAGCCTATGGGGAGTGCTATAAACAGCGACAGCAGATTAAGCTGTACTGTAACCGGAATTTTATCCTTGAGCACATCAAAAACAGCTACATTAGGAACCATTGTAAGAGATACTCCCCAATCCCAATGCAAAATAATATTTTTGAGATAATATCCATATTGAACTATGATAGGCTTGTCGAAATGATATTTTTGGTTAAGCGCTGCAACAATCTGGTCAGAAACATCTCCGCCGGCTTCGTATAC
Source organism: Oscillospiraceae bacterium (assembly GCA_020024215.1). GTDB lineage: Bacteria > Bacillota > Clostridia > Oscillospirales > Ruminococcaceae > Yanshouia. The sequence goes on from JAHHUC010000018.1 coordinate 2,957, forward strand.
ACTTCCGGGCATGAGGCGCACCACAAGAAATGCAATAGACATTATAATGAAAAGTGTGAGAATCATTGCTAAAATTCTCTCTATAAGATACTTTCCCATTTGCTCCCTCCCATATAATTGGAGTTGCAGGGCGCACCTTTTAAATGCACCCTGCCAATCTGTCTTTTTTTCATGCTATTGAAATTCAGCTGTTGAAATGGCCAAATTCCCATGCATAGCCTATCTTATTAGCCCAATTTTTCATGTGAAGATCATAGTGTTCATTTTTCAAAATTGCGTCCTGTCCCTGAAGCACGGGGATCATTACAACATTATCAAGAAGAATTTTTTCCATCTTGGCAACACATTCCTCTCTGACACCGGGTTGGAACCTATCCTCGCCATAGTTGGCTCTGTCAAACAGCGCATCATATTCTTCACTCATAAACGGCTCGTTCTTTGTGGGGTGATCGCTCTTCCAGAATTTAAGGGCATTCCAAGGAGCTGTATCTGCGCCGGACCATGAGCTCCATGAAAGCTCATAGCAGGCAGGATCTGTTTTCCATTTCTTTCTCAAATCTGAAAGCTGCTTTGTGGGCATTGCTTCAAGCTTTAAAGTAAATCTGTCCTTTCCGAAAAGCTCGGTCCAGCTCTTTTGGAGGAATTCAGTTCTTACTCTGGCTGTTTCAGAATCAGCATAAGAAAATCTTATTGTCACAGATTTAAGTCCTTCCTCCTCCAGTGCCTTGTTGAAATATTCAACCGCCTTTTCCGGATTATAGCTGAAATCGGGCTCTATATTGGCTTTTCCTGCATCTGTGTCTCTGAAAAGCTTTCCTGTTGTTGAATCGATTACATGAGTGGTGGGAACCATATAATTTGCAGGCTTGGAAACATCAAACTTTGCTATTGTTTTTCTGTCTGTGCCATAATAGAGTGCTTTTCTGAAGTTTATGTTTGCAAGTATAGGCTGCTGAGGATTTACTGTATTTATGCAAACATGGACAACGGAGTTTGCAGGTGAAAGCAGCGTTCTGGGATCCTGCTCATATTTTTTCTTGTCCTGAGCAGAAAGAGATATGTAATCAAGCTCTCCCTTTTCAAAAAGCTGCATTCTTGTTCCGGCATCAGACACTACCTTTGTAGTTTTTCCGTCCACCTTTATGCTGTCTGCATAAACATAATCGGGATTCTTTTTATAAACAAATTCAGCATCCCTTACCCAGCTTTCCAAAATGAACTTTCCGCAGGACATATAATTTTCTGCGCTTGTTCCGTAAAGATTTTCAGTCTTGTCCTCATTCATGCACTTTTCATATGTTCCGTCATGCACCACCACATTGTAAACATTTGCAAAATGCATCATAACCTCCTGAGCATCGTGAGGCTCCATTGCTGTAACCTCCAATGTGAGATCATCAATTTTCTTTAATCCTACGCTTTCCCATGAAACGGGAGCAGCCGGGTTAGCTCCCTGAAGGGCATATTCCTCAGCGCCTTTTATGTTTATAAAGTCAGAGAACAAGTTTCCTGCGCTGGAATTTACCATAACAGGGTCAAGGCACATTTTCCATGTGTACATAAAATCATCGGCGTTGAGCACATCCCCATTTGCCCATTTCATGTTGTCATGAAGCTTTATCTGCCATACCTTTCCCTCTTCATCCATTTTTATAGGGGGCTCGCTTGCTGCCTCGCCCTTCAGTTCAAAGGTTGTTCCGTCCTCTGACGGGAAGAAGGCATAAAGCTTCATGGATGTAAGCTGAGCAACCTCGCTCTCACCTGCAAGCTTGTAAACAAACGGATTTATTGTTCCGATTTTTCCGCCGGTGGCATTTTTTAAAATACCCCCGTTTTCAATTTTTGCAGCTTCCCCGGATGCAGAGCTTTCAGAAGCTGCACTGGGATTTTCCGATGAAGTATTTCCTTCATCCTTGCACCCTGACATACTTAATGTCATAAAACATAGGGCCAACAGTAATGATAGTGTGCGTTTCATAATTTTTCTCCTTTTCATTTTTTCGGCATATGCCGTTAAGTGCTTTATAATATTCCCGGATTTACACCCTTGGGTATGGGACAGATATATTTTCTTCCCTCAAGCCTTTTTAGATACTCCTCTTTTGCTTTTTCAAGTCTTTCGGGTGAATCTATAAGCTTGAAGGCAACCAGAGCCAGCACACTTCCGGCATAGAGCATTCCTTTTTCAGCTATGGAATAGGCTCCTTGAGAAACAGCCTGCCATGAATGAGCTGCGGTTCCTGATACCCATGTAGCAGTGTTTATATAGAGATTGGGGCAATTCCAGCTTACATCTCCTATATCAGTTGAGCTTTTAACAACCGGATATGCATGGCTGTTTGAAAAAATAAAATCATATATAGGTCTGTCCTTATACAGCTGTGCCTCGCTTTCCAAATTGAGCGACCTGCCTCTGGCAACAATATCCTTTCCTCTGTTTTCATTTGTAGCACTCATTTTTCTGGCAAATTCCATTTCTTCATTTGTGTATTTAGGTGGTTTGAGCTCTGCAAAGCTTTCGTCTGCAACATCTCCCAAATAATCATTGGGCAGAAGATTGGAGCACGCCTTTATAAATGTAGATTTCACCTTCGTCCCTGTCATCAGAGCTGCACCCTTTGCAATATCGTTCATTCTCTCATATATTTCCTTAGCTGCAAATATAGTCTCGCCCCTCATAAGATAAAGGACACTTGCATGTGCCTGCACCACATTGGGAGATGTTCCGCCAACATCCAAAAAAGCATAGTGTATCCTTGATGAATCGGGTATATGCTCTCTGAGAAAATTTGCGCCTATATTCATAAGCTCCGCAGCATCAAGAGCACTTCTTCCAAGCTCCGGGCAATGGGCTGCATGAGCGCTTATTCCTTCAAATTCATAAAGTATCTGGTAATTTGCAAGATTGCTTCCTCTAACTACCGTATTTGCAGCAGATGGATGCCAGCTCAACGAAAAATCAAGATTCTCAAAGGCACCTTCCCTTGCCATAAAGGTCTTTCCGCTTCCCCCTTCTTCCCCGGGGCAGCCAAAATAAATCACAGTTCCGCTCTTTTTGCTGCTCTTTAGATAATCCTTTATAGCTATTGCAGCAGCAAGAGAGCCTACACCCAAAAGATTATGACCGCAGCCATGACCATTTTTTCTTGAAATATCCGGCTGCTTTTCAAAGGAACAGGCAACCTGACTCATGCCTGAAAGAGCATCAAATTCTCCCAGCACGCCTATCACCGGCTTTCCGCTTCCAAAGGTTCCTTTAAAGGCCGTTTTGATGCCGTACACATTTTTTTCAACCTTAAATCCAAACTTATCCAACGCCCTGCAAAGAGCCTCAGCAGATTTTTCCTCTTTGAATGCAAGCTCTGAATATGACCATATTTCTCGGCTCAGTGCTTTGAGATAATCTTGATTTTCATATATTTTTTCCAAGGACTCTTCTCTGCTCACAGCAATTACCACCATTCTTTTTAATATAAAAAAATCCTCTAAAACAAGATATGTGACAAATCACACATCAAAATTTTAAAGGATTTTAAATGTCGAGCAATAGACGTTTAAGTTTTTTGCAGACAGATAAAAATTTAATTTGATGAAGGTGAAAGATTAAGAAATTTTAGCTTTCGCCTTCTTTTGACATAATCTTAAATCAAAAACAACAAAAAGTCAATACAATGTTACATATTTTCATTTATTTTGTGTACACAAACAATGCTGTACAATTATTTTTATACTATATATATAAATATATAATCAAATACCCTCATCTTCGCTTTGCATTAGAAAATGAGGGTAGGAGATTTGCTTCATCCTGCTTTAAGGCAGCAGTATAGATTCTTTGTGCTTAGAAAATAAGGTGTGCAAGCGGGCAAACTATGAGCAGGCTTATAATTGTTCTCTCTATAAAAATCACGAAAAGCTCCCAAAGCTTTACAGGAAGCTTTGAGCCTAAAATAAGTCCGCCTACCTCAGAGAGATAGATGAGCTGGGTTACAGAAACAACCGCCACACAGAATCTTGTAAGGGGGCTGGCGATGCTTTCGGCAGCTATGATAGACGGTGTGAACATATCAGCAAATCCAACTATCATTGTTTTGGATGCCTCAGCTGCTTCAGGAAGCTGCAAAAGGTTTAAAAGAGGCATAAAGGGCTTGCCCATAATTTCAAAAATAGGTGTATTGTTTGAAAGGATGAGTGCCAATGTGCCGATTGTCATAACAGTTGGAAGAACGCCGAACCACATTCCTATTGCATTTTTAAGACCATTTGTGATAAATTCACCAAAGCCTTTGTTTTCCTGCACTCTCTTGAAGGCCAAATCCAAAGCGTATTTATTCAAAGAATCGTACTCTTCCGGAATTGTTTCAGGCATTGCTTTGCCCTCAACCAAATATGTATCCTTCTTTAAGGAAAGAGGAGGGATTCTGGGAGAAATAATAGCGCACACAACTCCGATGAGGCAGATCATAAGATAGTAGACTCCAAAGTATTCCATAAGACCTACCTGGCTCAATACAACTATGCTGAATGTGATGGATACAGCCGAGAAGGTGGTGGCTATAATGGAAGCTTCTCTTGCAGAATAAAATCCGTTTTCATATTGATTGCAGGTGAGCATAATTCCCAAGGTGCCATCGCCTATCCATGAGGTGAAGCAGTCTACCGCAGCTCTTCCGGGTATTTTGAATAGAGGACGCATAACCTTTGTAAGCAAGGCTCCTACATATTCCAAAAGTCCGAAATCCAAAAGGAGCGGAAGCAACAGACCTGCTATTGCAAAAATGATAACCAAAACGGTGAGCAGATCTCCCAAAACGAATCCGCCGGTTCCGCCATCGGTTATAAAATGAAAAATGCTGCTTTGATCCTCAGAACCTATATTGAGATATGTAAGCCATATAAACACAGCACCCAGAACTCTTATAATCGCCCAAATAGGCTTGATTGCAAATGTATCCTTTAAAAGAGCTGAATCCATTATAAACTTTGGCTTTCCTAAGCCTATAACAGACATAACAGCTGAAATTGTGACTATAATGACACACAGAAGCGGCAAAACATTCTTAAGCAGCGCAGAAATCATGTCTGCCAGAATCTTGACACAGATGGTCCAGCTGCCGTCAAATTTGACCGGTATCATAAACAGAACTATGCCAACTAAGGAAGGGATTATGAATTTTGCCAATGATTTTTTGTCAATGTTTTTCATAAATTTTACTCCTTGTATATAGTGTAGTAGTGATTTAAGCCCCTCTCCAAGGGCTGTATGCACAGCTTACAGATGCATATGTTTGTCTTACACACCTGTGCAGGCAATGGAATATCCGGATTCCTATGCCTCCCTCGTTACTGTATATTCTACCATAAAAATTCAAATTTTAAAGTACCTTTCTTAATTTTATATATTTTTTGTACAAAATTTATATTAGCTATTTGCGCTGCATATAAAATATGCACAATCATGGGCATATGCTATTTGTATGAATTTTTTCTGTTGTTTTATACCTTTTCATGCTTTTTAGTGATAAATTGCTAAGGTTATTTCATTTTAATGTATATTTTTAGTTGATTTTATGCAATGCAGAAATATTTTTAATATAAAGTCCTTTGAAACGCAATGTATAATATAGAAATAAAAAAGACACAAAAAGTTAAATATTTAGTATTATTTATTCTTCAAATAATATCAGAGCCTGACCTATAAAACAGATGAGATTTTATTAAATGCTATGATAAAAAATTTAAAATTATCCGATGCAGCCCTTTTTGACGCTGCCAACCAAAGCATATGTCTTTGCTTTTTTAAGAGCAGCTTTCTTTTAAGGAAATTACTCACTTTAAGTTTATTAGCCCTGTGGATTTTAAATTCTATTTGCATGGACATATATTAAAAATAAGCTGTAAGCCTGAAAAAAACTTTGCACTATATAAAAACAATCCTAACTTTAAGCATACCAAAAAAATAAAGCCGCCCTGCCTGCTTTATATAAGTACAGCATTACATAAAAATCAGGTAGGGCGACTTTTAGATAATTATATCAAAAAGCTGCAATTAAGAAAGCTTCGGGCAAAATTTAATCGCAAAAGCCTGTTGTTGAATTTCTTTTCATCAGCATATTATAATAAATACCCTTCTTTTTAAGCAAGTCTTGATGACTGCCGCATTCTGCTATTTTTCCATCATTCACAACTAAAATCTGATTTGCCTTTTTGATAGTATTCAAACGATGTGCAATCACAAGAAGAGTTTTTCCATATACCAGCTGATTTATAGCCTCTTGAATCTGTCTTTCATTATCTGCATCCACGCTGGCAGTTGCCTCATCAAGTATTACTATGGGCGCATCCTTCAATATGCATCGTGCTATGGATATCCGCTGTTTTTCTCCATTGGACAGCGATTCTCCTCCCTCTCCTATCACAGTCTGGAAACCCTGCGGCAGCTGCATTATAAAATCATAGCATCTTGCTTTTTTTGCAGCTTCATATACCTCTTCACAGGAGGCATCAATTCTTCCCATTGCAATATTGTTGTAAACTGTATCCTGAAAAAGATAAACTCTCTGAAACACCATGCTGATATTATCCATCAGCTCTGAAATAGGTATTTTGGTTATATCCTTTCCGCGAAGGAAAACACTTCCGCTTTTTACATCCCAAAATCTGGGCAGCAAGCTGGCGATAGTGGATTTTCCTCCCCCGGAGGGACCTACCAGAGCTGTCATAGTGTTTTTTTCCACAGCAAATGTTATATCGTGCAGGACCTCCCTATTTCCATCGTAGGAAAATGAAACATTTTTAAATTCTATCTCAGGCGCTTCGCTTGTTTTGGGAAGTGTTTCATGACCGCTGTTGTCCAGCTCCTTTTCATCAAACACAGCTTCAATCCTGTCAAGGCAGGCACTCATAACTGTCAGGCGTGTTATCTGGCTGTAAAATGCCTTTATAGGTCCGAAAAGCTCAAATGTAAAAAGCATAAAGCCTATGAGCATAATGCTGTCCAGCTTGCCAAAATTGTATAAAAAGCAGGCAAGAGCCAGCATGGCAGTGCTTCCCAAGCCAAACGTAAGATTGATGGCACAGGCCCACGGAGCATGACCTTTTTCAAATTCCAGATTTTTTTTACAGGAATATTCAAAGCTTTCTGTAAGTGCTTTTGATTTTTCTCCCAGCAGATTATATGTTTTTATTATGCCGATTCCCTCTGCAAAATCTAAAACAGATTCTGTAAGCTTTTGACTTGCCTGCTGTCTGTCACCGGAAAATCTTAGCTGACTTGCCTTCATTGCTTCTCCAAGCACATACATGATCACAGTTATCAAAAGGCTTAAGACACCCATCCATACATTGAAAGCAAACATTATTGCAACAAATATTGCAGATGAAAAAAGATAGCTCATCAAATCGGCAAGCACCATCATAAGGTTTTCTTCAATAAACAGCATATCAGTGGACAGTATAGAGCTTATTTTTCCTATATTTCCCTCTGTAAAATATCCCATAGGCAATCTGCGAAGATGTGCGCCTAACTGCCTGCGCTTATCTGCAAAAATTTCAAAGCCCGCAGTTGACTGAAGATGGTCAGCGGCATTTTGGAGGAAACTTTGCAAAATAACGCTTAAAACCAATATCAATCCAAGAATGAGACAGGTTTTTTCTGTGATCGTTTTATCAAGAAAGCCTGCTATCATAAAATAAGCTGCGAAAAACGGTGCTTTTGAGCACAGCGACTTGAGAAAAGAGAGAACCGCAGCCAAACGGATCCTTCCTCTGTAACCATCTGCAACACGCAGAACACGAAAAATCAAACCTATCATGCCTTCACCTCCCAAGCTGTGCTTTCCTCTGCTGCCTTCCAAAGCCTTGCATATTCCTCAGATGTCCGCAAAAGCTCATAATGAGTACCTTCAGCAGCTATGCTGCCCTTATTAAGAACAATTATCTTATCCGCATTTTTTATGGTGGGCAGGCGATGAGCTATGACAAGAACTGTCTTTTGGAAAACTATCTCGGATATAGCCTTGTTCATCTTTTCTTCATTTTCAGGATCAATAAAGGCTGTTGCTTCATCAAGGACAATTACAGGCGCATCCTTCAGCAGTGCCCTTGCCAGAGATATTCTCTGCCTCTCACCTCCGGAGAGCATTTTTCCTCCATCCTTTGCCATTGTATCAATTCCATTGGGCAATCGCTTGAGAAATTCTTCGCATTGTGCCCGCCTTGCAGCCTCAAGCACCTCTTTTTTCGTAGCCTGAGGCTTTCCGATAAGTATATTATCATATAAGCTTGTATTAAACAGAAACTGCTCCTGAGATACATAGGATATTTTTTCGTTGAGAGCCTCTATGCTCATATCACTTATATCCTGACCGCCAAGAGTTATCCTTCCGCTGTCAAGATCATAAAAATGCACCAAAAGCTTAGCCAATGTAGATTTTCCGCTTCCGCTTTCACCTACCAGTGCGGTCAGCTGCCCCTCCTTGAGGGAAAGATTTATTCCATGTACAACCTCTGTGCTGTCATAAGAAAAAGATACATTTTCAAAGCTTATATCATATCCCGTTCCCTCAAATTTCCGTTGGGATTGTTTTAAAGGCGGATTGTCAATAATTTTTTCCAATTCATCTATTTTGTAATTCAGCTGAGGGAATTTTCCTCCAAAGCCCATAGCCTTCAATATGGGAGTACCGACCGCAAAGGACATGCACATTATAAGAATAAAATTCTCCAATGTGCTGTAACCATTGAGCACAAGCCATCCCCCTGCAGGAAGCGCAAAAATCATGATGCAGGGAACTATACTGGAATAAAGCGCCATCCAGGGCCAGCATACCTTATACCACGCTAAAGTAAAATCTCTGTATGATGCAATATCCTTTTCAAATCTGGCATAGCTTTCCTCGTCGCGATTAAAAACCTTTACAACCTCCATGCCATTTATGTATTCTATTATGGTATTATTCATTCTTGCGCCGGCAGCATAGTAGGAATCCATTTTTTCCATTCCCGCTTTAAACATCATACCAATAGCAAACATACCGATGGGAAAGGATGCTATACAGAGCAATGTTATTTTCCAGTCGACAAAAAACATTGCAGCAATTGCAATCAAGGGTATGAGCATATTGGCTATCCCCTCCGGAATTGCATGGGCAAGCAAAAGCTCGATGGTTTCAATGTCATCGGTAAACACCTTTTTTATTCGCCCATTGCCCATTTGCTGTATAACTCCCAAAGGCTGTGCCTCCAATTTTTTTTGAAGGGAAATGCGTATATTTTTTAATGTATTGTACGCACTTATATGTGAATAGCTCAAGCCCTTTACATAAAAAAGTGCATTTCCCACCATAAAAACAGCAATCAAAGCAATGCTTATTGACACATTTGCAAATGAAAGGCTGCTTTTTTCAATAAGCGGCACAATGAGACGATACAAAAGAAAATATGGTATTATACCACATATAATTGCTACACAAACACAAAGAACAGCCTTTCTTGTATAGTGTATATACTCCCCCATATAGGGTTTTACTTTTTTGAACATATATTGCTCCTTTCATAAGTTAGTATTACCTAACTTTTAAATGAGATAAAAGGGAGCTCAGATCCCTTTATCATATCTGAGGCTCCCTAAAACCAAGAACCCTGTGCCAATCAATAAATTGTGCTGTCAAGCGGCAGTGAAGCTGTATTTCTTCTTCTGTGAAATCATGTATGAATGGTTCATACATAGTGCTCCAAAATGAAGTGGTGAGAACATGCAGCTCCCTATGGGATATATCATTTCGCACCATTCCCCTTTTGGCTGCTGCACAATAGCATTTATAGGATTCTTTGCATATCCGCTCCACCAAATCATGCTGAAAATTCTGGTACTGTGAGCCCTCTGAGCACTTTACCAAAAGCTTGAAGCCATCTCTGCGCTGAGATAAAAAATCATACCACCATTCCAAATATCCCTCTGTCAGAGACCACATATCATAAAAATCCTTGTATGTCAGCTTCGGATCATCATAGTCAATGCTTTTTGCAGCAATCACATCTTCTATGTCATCAATTACATCCTGCACCAGAACCTGAAATAATTCCTCCTTTTTGGAATATCGCTTATAAAGCGCCCCTGTTGTTACACCGGCTTCTGCACATATATAACGAAGAGATGCATTTGCGAATCCCTTGTTTAAAAATTCTTTTTTTGCAGAATCCAAAATTTTTTTATCTATGTTTTTATCTGGCAATGACACCTTCTCACCTCTGATAACTTTGTTACCGATAACCTTGTTATCATTCTATGATATTAGTTCCAATTTGTCAAGATTTTTTTGACAGACAAAAATATAAAAATTCTAAACATCTGGTATTTTCCCTTCATATACAGCGCAAAAAAGATGTAAAGCAAATAAACCTTACATCTTTTTCAATCGATTTTTATTTATTTTTAAGGTTTACTGCGCCCTTGCAATCAAAGAATATCTGATCCTGAAGAGACATTTGCCTTTTCCATTTGCTCTTTAATGAGCTCCATAATCTCCTTTCTCTTCATCACAGAAAGACGATATCCACCATCTTTTTTAGATACGATTCTTACCCCTGTACGGATAAAAAGTGACACAGTAAATGGCTCTATATCCACAATGTCTTTATATGGCACAGCAAATGTCAGCCGCATAGATTCTACAATTCCGGAGCCTCTGAAAAGGATGCGCTGATCTGTAAATGTCACAGTGCCGGGAACCTGATTGTGAATTATTCCAAAAGATCCCCAACAGTCGCCCTTCACCTTTCTTATGACATTTTCATTTGGCATAAGTTCCAAAATATCGCTTGGCTTTCCCATTTTATACCTTCTCTCTTTTTAATTTTCTCATACATACAAGGGTCCTTTTTAATCGCATTGACATTCATGGTTTCATGCAAAATAAGGTACAGCTTTTTGCCATTCTATTTTTATCTTCTTCTCCTTCTGTCAATATATTTTTTCCTCAGAGAATGGAAGGTGTTTGATTTTATGCCCCAAGCTATAAACGCAAAAGAAGCACCCACAGCTGAAAGCACTGCTAAAATCACGCCTGTTTTGCTGCTTTTTTCCTCTTCATCCTCCTTTGCTGCCGGTTCACTCGGCAAATCCTGCTTTTCCTCCCTTTCATCCTCTAAAGGTGTATTTTCTGACTGCCCATCCTCTTTTGAGCTGCTTGAAGAATCCTTGTCTAAAGCATCAGATGTGTCTTTTTTATTTTCCAAAGTGCTGGGATAGCTTGTTTTCGTATCAGTACTCTTATCAGTGCCACTGCCCTTTTGGGGTGAATCAATGGGGACAAAATTCGGCTTTGTCTGAGAAGGTGTCTGTTCAGAGGGAGGTTGGACACTGCTGTCAAAATGAGTGTCTGTATCCGAATCGGAATCAGAATCTTCATCTGAGTCATATGATGCTTTTGGCCTTATATTATTCACCTTAACCTCATAAAAAACAACCTTTTGGCTGTCTCGCAGACGGATGTTAAAAACAAAGCTGCCGTTTTTGGTAAATGTATAGCTGCCGGAGCCGTCATTATTGATTATCTCATGAGAATCAGGGTCAACGGACAGCGTAACTGTCACGGCATCGGTGGTTTCATCTGTGGTTGAATATGAGGCTGTAACCTTGCTTTTTGACGGATCTATCCAATCAACTGCCGCTGCAACATCATATTTTATGCCGTTGCTGTTCTCAACTTCAAATACAAAGGATTCATTTTTCAAAAAGGTATATTCCTTGTTTCCTTTATTGTTGAGAACAGTAAATTTTTCATCTCCCTTGGATTTTAAAACAGCTGTTACAGGCCCGTCTGTCCAATCATTTGGAGAATATTCCACATAAACCTTTGATTCTTCTCCGATTATATTTTGAACAGAAGCCTTTACCCTGCCTGTATTTCCATAAGAATCAGCCAATTCAAAAAAGAAATCGCCATTTTTTGAAAAGGTAAAGCTCAAGGAATGATTATTGTTGGAAACATATACATCGCTGTATGGAAAATTTCCTATTGTTGCTGTCACACTTCCATAGGTTGGCTTTGTTTCAGAATATGCAACATCTGCTGTAAGCACCGCTTTTCTAATCCATGTCACCTTAGCAAAAGCAGTATATATGTTATTCTCCCTGTCCTTATATTTGAATGTATGCTCACCGTTTTCCTTAAAGGTGTAGCTGCTGCTTCCCTCTGCCATTGTATATCCCTTTGGCAGAGTTATTGAAGCCACAACATCTTTATTTGTTTTTTCCCTTGTAGAATAGGATATCTGAACAGGTTGGGATGGTTTCTTTGTGGTATCCTCATAAAAATTCAGCATTCTTCCGCTGAAATATTTATTTTCCTCTTTGGGATTGTTTCCGTATGAGTTTAAACCTTTTATTTTTAAATATTTTATAGGATGAGCTGTATTCAATACGATTGATTTTACAGAATCGTCATTAGCCAGATGAGCTTCTCCTATTTTTTCCCATTGCTTGCTGTCCGCACTGGAATAAACCTCAATATCCCTCCAGCGGCCATTGGCAGAGTGTGGGAAATATTCCAACGCAGAAATAAGTGCAGGCTGTTTAAAGGAAACAACATACTCCTTTTCATCAGTTATTCCATAATCGGAGTGCCAGTGTGTATTGATATTTCCGTCAATCAGGTTCTTTGCAGCAGTTGCTGCGCCGGCCTGCTGAGAGGAAAATGATTCCAGCTGCACATTTTGAAGCTGCAAATAGCTTCTTTCAGGAGTGCTGCTGTCCTCATTGAAGGTGTAGGAATCTGCCCGGCTCTGAATGTATGTTTCATGGCTTTTATATCTCAGCAGGACATCCTGCTTGCCCTCAAAGCGTGTATTGCTGGTTAAATCGGGCATATAATCATGCCACGTTTTTCCTGAATCTGTGCTGTATTCAAGGTATTTGTCAGATGTTATGAAAAGGTTTTCATAATCATTTTTATATAAATTATTTTGCTGAGGGCTTTTAGAAGGCTGCAAATCAATGGTATAGATATCGTTTACACCTACAAGGCCCACCTTGATATCGTTATCAGCAGAAAGACTGTCCAGCTGTTTTTTTGATAGAGTAATTTTGTGCTCAGAGGTTTCCTCCCATGTCTTTTCATTGTCCAAGCTGTACCTTACACGGATAGAAGAGCTGTCATATTTACTGTTCAGCACAATTTTTCCTGCATCCTCTCCATCAAAGGAAAAGGAAGCCAGGTGGTCAGAATTTTGGTTTAAAAGCGCCTTTGCCATGCTTGAGCTTATATTGGGCTGATATACATCCTCCAATGTTGCCTTGACAGCCCGATTCAATGTCTTAATGCGCAGCATATCAAATTCTGCAATATCTTTGGTATCAGTGATTTTATCCTTAATGCTGTTTAAAAGATTTTCCATCGGCAGAGGATAAAAGGTCAGAGCTTTCATTATCTCCTTGGAAAGCTTCAAAAAGTCCTCACTTTTTAGAGATTCATCTGAAAGCTTCGCTCTAACCAGGCCCTCCCATGCATCCAAATTTATCTGTTGGATTTCTATGGCGTCGCGGTATAATTTTTCTTTATCTTCTGTCTGCTGATAGCTTGAAGCCAAAAGCACGGCTTTATTTGCATCCACAAAATTATCGTAATTGTTCACCGCATCGTATGCCATAGGTGTATAGCTGGAGGATTCTCCTTTTCCCAATCCCCAGTTTAGGAGATAGTTGCTGTATTCACTGTGAGATTGTGCCCAGCCTGATATATCATTTTGTATTCTCCACCAATAACGCCCGCTGCCTTTGTCATATTCCAATGTTACAGTTGCAGCATGTCCCGGCTGACCTACAACGACAGAGGGACGGCCGAACACCTCTGCCAGATTTGCATAGGTTTTTGCTAAACCGCCGCACACAGCACCCTCCTCAAAGACTATCCAAAGGCGGTGAATATCCTCACCGTAGTCATCAAAATATTCATCAAAGCCGTATTTTTCATTCCATTTTTCATGATTCTTCGGATCATAATATTTTTCATCATTGTATCCAAAGGAATTTTTATATTGTATGTAGGTGTAAGCATCAAGAAATTTCTGAGGTCCCTTATCAATGGTATCCCTTGTTTTTAGAGCATAATCTGCCAGCCAATCAAATTCATCCTCGTTCATTCGTGCATCAACAACCCAGCGCATAAGTGCAATTGGAAGCCGGCGGAACTGCTCCCCCGACCAATCGGTTGTTTTTCCTGCGTTATCCATAGCTTTGGCGGGTTCTGAAAGCTCGACGTATGTATCAAATCTTGCCAAAGGATCCTCGTCCTTTTTCTTATCCATCCAGAACCGCACATTATCAGGATAGCTGTATGCATCTGCAATGCTGATTGCCAATCTGAGATAAAAATCATTTTCCGAATTATCCCTAAGCTTTTCCTTATGCTGATTATAAATTTCTGCAAAGGCAATTATTGTATTTTCAGGATAGCTGCCCCCATCTCGTATAAGCGGACCTCCATTTATAAAATAGGAAAGGGGCTTTTCCTCGCACAGAAAATCTATGGCTTCTTTATAATCAGCGTCCTCATATAATCTGTTGAGTGTATTGTATCCTATGCGATTAACCAGCTCACGCTTGTAAATCAAATCTATATTGTTTTCAAGATTGTCCTCAATAGTATTCTCAGACAACAGCCTGTCATATTCGCCTATTCTTTTAAAGGGTCCTTTGCTTTCATCATGTATGTTGTAATCCTTTTTCTTAAGCCTTGCATCGCCGTAAACAGAATGATCGTTTCCGTTGGCTCCGTTGTCATTAGCTGACAGCTTCAGATATTTTTTTCCGCTGACATCCAAATCTACAAACTCCGATTCTGAATCTCCCTTTAACACACCGGACTTATAAATTTCATCCCATGTGATTTTGTCATCGGAAACGAATATGGTGAATTTTACTCCGTTGCCAGATCTGCCCTGTTTGGCATCAACTCCCAAATAGGCTGTAAAATTGGTATATATATCGGAATAATCTCCTATATCAAAAACAACATTTGAATTTGCGTGAGCACCTATTCCCTTTTCAAAGGAATTTCGCTCGCCGTCTATAAACAATTCTATTACCTTGCCGTCGGGATTTTTATCTAGCTGTATGCCTTTGTAGCTTGAATGAGATTCCCCCTTTATATAAGGTATATCAGAAAGGAAATAGTAATCCCTGTCTGTTTCTATATTAAGTCCTTCTGTCAGCTCCTGTGCCGGAAAAAGAGGAACAAGCTGCTGCTCCCCACTGTCAGCATCCGGTGCTGTCTGTTGGGATTGCTGAGGGTTTTCAACATTTTCGTCAGCAGTTGAAGCACTGCTTTCCTCCTCTTGCTCAGAGGCCTCCTCCTTTTTTTCCTCTTCCTTGCCTTCTGAATCTTTATCATCCTGCTGTTGGGATTGAGAGCTCTCCTGAAGATGAAAAGAATCCACTTGCTGTGCATAAACAGCAGTATGCTCTCCAAAAGAAAAAACAAGCATTGCAAAAGCCAATGTGCCTGATATAATTCTTGATAAATTTGTGCTGTGTTTCATAATGTCCTCCGCGATATTTAATACTGTTTATATATCTACAAAAATTCGTCTGGGCTTGGATTTTGGGCAATTATATTATTTCAATTGCAGCCAAATCGCATTTTCGCTCAGCACTTTTATAAAATCAGCAGCTGTCCTGCAAAAATTCACAAAGGATCTGCCTTTCTTGTTAAGCTTCATCCTTCATATAGCCCGGATTGGATTTTTTTAAAAGCTTAACGGAATCCAGCTGTGTGAAAAGTATTGCTCCTAATATAATTATTCCACCAAAAATAAGATTTGGTGTAAGCTTTTCTAAGCCCAGAAGTATGGAAAATCCACTTCCTGAAACAAGCTCCAACGAAAGAATTACAGAGGCTTCGGTCGGTGTTGCGTGCTTTTGTGCCCAAGATTGAAGGCAATAGCAGAAGGCTGTTGAAAAAAGTCCCATAATTATGCATGGAACAAGTCCTGTTTTCAATGATTCAATCTGAAAATCCTTTAAATCCTTGAAAATGAACAAAATACTTCCCAAAACTCCCACAACACCCAGCTGCATAATATTCACTATTTGAAAATTTTTGCATCTCTCTATGGCATATCCTAGGGAGCATATGTGAAAAGCATATCCAAATGCCGCAGCAATTGAAATAATATCTCCTATATTTATGCTCAAGCCTGTATTGGCATCATAGGATAGCACGGCTATACCCACAAAGCACACCATAACCCCTATGCATGTAAAAAGCGGGGGCTTTTTCTTGGAAAAGAGCCAATATATAAATGGAACCAAAATTACATTTGAACAGGTTAAGAAAGCGTTCTTTGATGGTGTTGTGTATGAAAGTCCGGTTGTTTCTAGAAAAAAAGCTAAAAACAAAATAAGCCCTGTAATTGCTCCGTATTTTATTTCATCTCTGCTTATATATCGAAGATGTCTGCCAAAAATTATCAGCATCACCAATGTTCCTACAACAAATCTGACAGAAAGGACCAAAGTGACAGGAAATCCTCCATTTAAGGCAATTGTGGATAGGCTGTATCCGCTTCCCCAGACAATGGCTATTACAACAAGAATGATATCTACAAAAATATGGCTGGGCTTTTCAAAATTTATTCTCATGCTTACACGCCCTGTCTATCTTATTTTTTCTTCAATAAACTCACCTAAAATAGCTGCCACATCACCTACAAAATCCGCACACCTAACATCCCTTTTAGCAACTTTCGGTTTTAAATCCTTACAGTCAAAATCGCTGTATTTGCCGACATATATATCCAAAAATTCCTTTATGAGAGGTCTTGAATCAGGAGAATTTTTCTGATAATCCTTTATGGTCAAAATACCAATGCATCCAACCGCAGCCGAAACGGCTCCGCAGGTTCTTCCGGAAGCCATTCCGCCTGCAAAAGCCGCAACTGCCTTCACTGCATCGTGTTCGCAATCAGGACATACAGCCCTTATTACAGACTCGCCTCAGTTATAGCCATCCAAAAAATAATTTCTTGCAGTCTCCCTTAAATCCTTCATATATCCTCCTTAAAAAACAAAGACAAATCCTTTATGTTTTCTACAATATAAGAGGGCTTAAAAATTCCGGTCAGCGGTCTTTTGTAGCTGAGCCACACGCTGTCTATACCGCTTAAGCAAGCCCCTTTTATATCCGCAGAAAGTGAATCGCCTACAACCAGAAAATTTTCCCTTGGAACATTGCCGTAATAGCTAAAAATATAATCAAAAAATTCTTTTGCCGGTTTTGGAAAGCCTATTTGCTCAGATATAAACAGTTTATGGAACATGTTTTCAGTGCCTGTTATTTTAAGCTTTCTCATCTGAATATCCGTTGAAGCATTGGTGATTGCATCAAGAACAAACCTCCTGCCAAGCCTGTTGAGAATTTCCTCTGCCCCTTCATAAAGCTTTGTATTTTCAATAAGCAAATCTATGTAATCCTCGCTTATAGAATCAAAATCCTTGCTTGTCATGCCGACCTTGGTGAAAAAATCCTTGAATCTGAGAACAAGCACCTCATCTTTATCAATAAGACCATCCTCGTACTGCTTCCACCTTTGGTCATTTATCCCCTTATAAAGAAGGTAGATATCTTCGTCGGCCTTTATGCCATACCTGCTGCAAAGCATAAAAAAAGCTGCACGCTCCGCATAATCAAAGTCGAATACAGTTTTGTCCAAATCCATCAAAATGTGGGTGTATTTCATAATCCCCTCCTGTTTTAATGAATATTGTATTGCAAAAAAACTTTTTTGTCAAAAAAATTTAAAAAATTTATTTTTAAGCGCAATAAACTTGACATAATGGGGCACTTTATATACAATTAAGTAGCAAGTATATTGTAAAGGAATAGTGATATGAAAAATTTAACATTTCTAAAAAAATTTGTTGCAATCACTTTGGCTATGAGCTTCATTCTGGTCTCAGGCTGCGGAAACAAGGAAAATTCCTCATCCAGCGAATCGGAGGATTCTTCATCACAGTCCAGTGAAAGCTCCTCTCCTGCTGACCTCAGAGATCCTGTTGATCTTACAGAAAAGCTGGAAAAGGGAATCAAACGAAACCCCGACACAGTGGGCTGGCTCTACATTCCTGAAATAGGTATTGATGATGCCGTGCTCCAGAAGAATGATCCCTCAAAGTCTCATCGTGAAAACAACGAGTACTACCTCAGAATAGATGAGGACAAAAAATATGATGTTTTCGGCTGCTATTGGGCTGATGCTTTAAGCAAAATCGGAAACAGAAACGATCTTTCCAAGAACACCGTCATCTATGGCCACTCGGATTATAAGGACAACAAGGATGGAAAGAAGTTCTCCAAGCTCTTCCACTATATGGACAAGGAATTTTTGGAAAACAACCCCTATATCTACTTTTCCACCGAGGAAGAGGATATGGTATTCCAGATATTCTCCGTATTTTATACCCATGTAGACTTTGTTTACATCTATACCGATCCCACAGTTGAGCATTTCGGTGAAATAATCAAGGGTGCCAAGGACAGAAGCGAATATATCATTGATGTGCCTGTTGACCCTGCAAAGGACAAAATCATCACACTTTCTACCTGCACAGGTGAATTTGTAAAGGGCAACAAAGATGACTACCGCTTTGTAATTATGGGCAAGCTGCTCCCCTCCAGCGAGGTTCCTAAGGACGCAGTTAAGGTTGAGAAAAATCCCAAGCCCTTCAGAGACTAGCTTTAAAAGTATAGCAGCATATCCTCATATGTTGAAATTCGACGGCAGAATCCGTATATTATGGATTCTGCCGTTATTATATTATAAATAATAATCATCAACATTGCATTATCCATAAAATTTATGTATAATATATCTAGCTTAACAAAGTCGGATTTAGGAGAGAATTTATGATAATTGACAAAAGTCAGAGGATCTTTACCATTCCCAATATATTGTCCATTTTCCGAATCGGTATACTTCCTGTGTTTACCTACATTTACCTTACTGCGGATACAGACAAAGAATATTTCCTTGCTGTTTTTCTTTTTTTCCTGTCCGCTTTAAGTGATTGCTTTGATGGCATGATAGCAAGAAAATTCAATCAGATAACTGAGCTGGGAAAGCTTTTGGACCCTGCTGCTGATAAGCTTACTCAAATCGTTTTGCTTTTTTGCCTTGCGCAAAGATTTAAGTTTGTGTGGTCTTTGGCTTTTATATGCCTTGCAAAAGACATATTCATGACCTTTATGGGAGCCTTGATTCTCAAAATAAAGAAGCGGAAATTGAATGGAGCAAAATGGTATGGCAAAGTTTCCACCGCCTATGCCTATGCAGTTATTCTGATTTTGCTTTTGTTTCCAAGGCTCAATCCTGCACTTTCAGATATCCTCACCATCTCCTGTGAAATTCTGATGATATTGAGCATAGTGCTTTATGCGAGAGTTTTTTATGATATGTGGAAGGGTGAGGCTTAAATGACAAAATCAATAAAACTTTTCTTTAAAGGCTTTATAATAGGAATAAGCAATCTTATCCCAGGCTTAAGCGGCGGTACTGTTGCTTTGGTTTTAGGAATTTATGAGGATTTTTTAGCCGCCTTGGGACATCTTTTTTCAAACTTCAAAAGAAATATCCTTTTCCTATGTCCAATTCTTCTGGGTATGGTCTGTTCCTTGATTTCTTTAAGCGGAGTTATCTCATACTGCCTCGCAAATTATCTGTTTGCCACAATTCTTTTTTTCTGCGGAGCTATTTTAGGCGGATTGCCGAAAATTGCAGCAGGCGTAAGGGGCAGCAAAATAGGCTTTGCAAATTCCGTTTGCTTCATTCTGGCTTTCTTGGTGGTGCTTTCGCCTTTGTTTTTATCCGAGGCAAATGCTGCATCAAATATAAAAATGTCAGCTGTGTTATTCATAAAGCTGATTTTTTTAGGAATCATAGCCTCTTCCACAATGGTTATTCCGGGTGTCAGCGGCTCTGCTGTTTTGATGGCGCTTGGTTATTATAATTTCATCATATCCTCTTTGCACAATCTTGTATCACCTGACAGCTTTTCATCCTCCGTTTTGGTTATGCTTCCCTATGCCATAGGTCTTGCACTGGGCTTGATGATAACTTCAAGAATAATTGAAAAATGTCTCAAACTTTACAGGGAAAATTGCTATTTTGCAATTATGGGCTTTATTATTTCCTCGGTTGCTGTAATACTTTTGCAAAATGATATTTTCAATATCGTATTTAAAACAAGTATTTTTGAAATTGTTATCGGATTTTCACTTTTTATAATCGGATTTATCTCTGCAAGAAAAATGGGCGATTAAAGCTTAAACTTTCCTGCCTCGCAGCTTTGCTGCGTACAGCAAGGGAATATATAATAATTCAAAATATTGAAAGGGAAAATATAATATGCTGTTTGAATCAAAAAATATTATCTTGAAAAATAAGGCAGCTGCAATTCTCAGAAATCCGGAAAAATCTGATGCCAAGGATATGAATACATTCTTTAAAGCCTGCTTTTCAGAAACAGATTTCTTTATACGGTATCCGGAGGAATGGACTCAAACAGAAGAAGGTGAAGCAGAGTTTATTGAAAGCTCTAATAAATCTCAATATAGTATGGTGATAATTTGCGTTATTGAAGGAAAAATAGTCGGAAATTGCAGTTTGATGTTTAATCAGCGTATCAAAACAAGGCATCGTGCATCTATATCCATCGGAGTTTTAAAAAAATATTGGGGACTTGGTATTGGAACCGCTATGTTTTCTGAGATGATTTCTATTGCCGGAGAGAATGGCATTGCACAAATTGAATTGGACTATATTGAGGGAAACAGCCAAGCTCGCAGCTTATATGAAAAAATGGGCTTTATCCTCACAGGAGAAAAACCGAATGCCATAAGATTGAAGGATGGAACAATGCTTAAAGAGTTTTCCATGATAAAAGAGCTTTAAAGAATGGGATATGCAAAATAAATTTTTAAAGTGCAGTTGATGCCGTGGCTTTGCAAAAAATCTTTCTCTTTCCCTCTCTTTCATAAAAAGGCTGCATAGTTGCACCTTAAGCTTTTTGATTTCAATTTTACCTCAACTATTGACAGATAACATATAAAATAATTGAAAAAAGGGAGACTTTAAAAGCCTCCCTTTAACTTTAATATTATCCAAATTATCTCGCGTGTCTTTTGCCGCTTGCTCCGCGCTTTCCATCAAGATTGCGTTTTAAATCAAGCATTTTATCATCGCTGTTTTGCTTAAACTTCGCCATCATATCCTCAAAGCTCATGGGAGCTTGAGGCTGACGGGTAAAACTAACATCAGGACCGGGACCCGGTTTCTTAGGTGATGAAGAAAAATTCTTTCTGGCAGGCTGTTCCACAGCCTTCTTTATTGAAAGATTGATTTTTCCGTCCTCATTGATTGCAAGCACCTTAACCTTTACCTGCTGATTTTCAGTAAGATGATCCCTGATTTCCTTTACATATGTAGGTGCAACCTCAGAAATATGAACCATTCCGGTCTTTCCGGGCTCCAGCTCTACAAAAGCACCAAACTTTGTTATACCCGTTACTTTCCCCTCAACAATTGAGCCTACCTCAAGAGCCATTAAATAAAATCCTCCGTCAATTATGCTTTGTAAGTATCAATTACCGGAACGGTCAACCAAAATTTTCTCATCAGGATAACAGAAGCCCAATTTTTCCCTGGCGATTTCCTCAATGTATTCATCAGTTTCGCCAAATCCCAAAAGCCTTTCCAGCTCATTATTTTCCAGCTTTACCTTAGAAATGCTGCTTTCAAGATTGCTTATGTTTCTTTCCAGATTTGAAACCTCCAGCTGAATGGATATGAGGGTATAAACGGCATAAAGAACCAAACCGAAAACACAAAGTCTCGGTAAAATGCGTTTTTTGTATTTCTGTTTTCTAGCCAATTTAAATGCCCTCCCGTTCCAAAAGTACCCTTAGAACGATTATACACTAAATACACTTTGAATTTCAATAGATTTCTCTTATTTTATTAACTAATTCTAAAATTAAATTTCTTTTTTCCCCTTGCCTCTCAGCTTAATCCTGCCTGAGGCCAGACTTACCGGCAAAAGAAGGAATGAAAATATTCTATCAAGACTTTTATAAAAAATCTTTTTGAATATGTAAAGCCCGATTGCAGAAGCTGCTGCTATATAAAAGCGCACATTTCCAAATGTATGCTCAAGGCAGAAGCAGAATACGGCAGCAGTTATCAAAACAACTGAAATAAAATCGCAGACTCCCAAAACAAAGCCCTTAATATTTAAGGCCTTGACTATGCTGTACTTTATACAGAGGTACAAGCCTATGCACAAGCCCAAAAGCAGAGCCATAAGGAAAATTTTTATTTCTTCAGTCACCAAAAAGCCGGTTTCCGGACTTATCAGCGAAAAAGTTTCTCCCATATTTTCCCTCCGGATGACGCATTATCAGTGTATTCCAGCGACTCAATTCTTCCGTCCAGATTAAGCTCGCCTCTGTCCACATTTATGTTTCCTATATGCAGACCTTCCCCTGTTATTATAAGCTCGCCCTCGCAGGTGTACACAACCACCTGGTCCTCATTAAAGCTGGAAAGATCTGTTATGCCTGTTATAATGAGGCTGTTTCGTCCTTTTATGCTAACTGTATGGGACAGCATGAGGTTTTTATCTTCTGTCATTTTGTCTCTCCCTTTCATAATTCTTAATTAAATATATGAAAAAGAAAGAATTTTATTCCTTAAATAATTTCGTAAAGCTCTGATGCCTCATTCTTTTTGGCAAACTCAGAAATTGACAAAACCCTTACGGTAAGGGGCTTACTGCCCATATTTACTGTTATAATATCCCCCACCTTAACCTCATAGGAGGCTCTTGCGGGCTTTGAATTAACCTCTATTCTTTCTGCATCACAGGCTTCATTGGCCACTGTTCTTCTTTTAATTATTCTGGAAATTTTAAGATATTTGTCAAGTCTCATAATTTTCTCCCCTTAATATACCAAAAAGGAGCCGCTGCAAGCGACCCCCTCTTATAACAAACAGACCTCTACTTAGATACTGCATCCTTAAGAGCTTTTCCTGCCTTAAATGCGGGAAGCTTGGAAGAAGGAATTGTGATCTCTTCCTTTGTTCTGGGATTGATTCCCTTTCTTTCTGCCCTTGTCTTGGTTTCAAAGGAGCCGAATCCAACTAAAGAAACCTTATCGCCCTCAACAAGTGCCTCTGTTATAGAGTCAATAACTGCTGTAACTGCCTTTTCGCTGTCCTTTTTAGAAAGCTGTGTCTTGGCAGCAACTGCTGCAATAAGTTCTGTCTTTGTCATTTTAAAATATCCTCCAATTTTTTAACTTTAATTTATAGCTTAAACACCTGTAGATTTTGCTCTGCACCACAGATTATTTAATTCATCAAGTGTGCTTTTTTTCATATCAATGCCTTCCTTCAAGGCAAGCTCCTCAAGTCTTTTGAATCTATCCATAAACTTTTCACAGGATCTTGTAAGAGCCAGCTCTGCATCCATATCAAGAAATCTTGCTACATTAACAGTTGAAAACAAAACGTCTCCCAGCTCTTCAAATATATTTTCACTGTCTTTTTTTGCAACAGCTGCCTTAAGCTCTGCGACCTCATCTTCCATATTCTCTATGGCAAGATGTACATCAGGATAATCAAAGCCTGATTTTGCGATACGTTTTCTCACCTTTTGACTTCGCATAAGTGCCGGAAAATTTGCAGGAACCGCCTGTGCCTCCTGAGAAAAGGTGGTATGACCTTTTTCTTGGGCCTTTACCCTCTCCCATGTATCAAAAATTTCCTCCTTTGAGGAAAGCTTGATATCGCCGAATATATGAGGATGGCGGCGTATCAGCTTTTTGCATATTCCATCAGCAACATCATCTATATTGAAAAGCCCTTCTTCCTCTGATATCTGAGCATGAAAGATCGTCTGCAAAAGAAGATCTCCCAACTCCTCACAAAGGGCTTGGCTGTCACCTTTATCAATGGCATCTGCCACCTCATAAGCCTCTTCGATCACATTTTCTCTTATGCTCGAATGTGTCTGTGCCCTGTCCCAGCTGCATCCCTCAGGTGATCTTAAAAACCGCATGATCTCTGCAAGATCTTCCATATCATATCTGTCTTTTTGACTGAAAGACACCAAATCACCCCCAAATGCAACAGATATAATAATAATCTAAAAATCCCTTGTTTTCAAGTGTTTTTATTTATTTTTGTCGCAATAAAGAATTTTTATGTATTCTTGCTTAAATTCTCCTGTTAAAAATATAGATAATATATACATAAATGCCCCAAAAATCACAGATATCATCAGTGCCAAAGGATTTTTCAGTGTTGTTTCAAGGCAGCTGTAAACAATTTTTGTCATTTGACACGCAGCTAATGAAAGCAAAAACGGCTTCAGCAAAAGGTGTAAAAATGAAAAGCCTTCTCCCAAAACATAAAAAAGATATTTTGATGTCAAAATAAAAATGAATATATAGCATATCAATGTCGAATAGACAGATGCCAAAGGACCCAATGGTCCGTTAGTGAGAACAATATTCAAAAGTAGCTTTACAGCGAGAAAAAATGACAGTATAAGAGTCGGAGTCTTGGGCATACCCATACCCTGCAAAGCTGCAAAAAGCGGCGATGATAGGCCCACAAATAAAGATGCCGGCCCCAAAACCTTGAGAAATGGTATTGCAGCCAGAATTTCCAGCGAGGATTTTGGGAAGAAGAAGGTCAGTACCTCTTTGGGCATAAAAAACATCCCCATTCCTATGGGCATGGCAACAAAAGCCACAGACTTTATTATGCCGTTTATGATAACAGCAGTTTTTCTTCTGTCACCTGATGCGTAATAGGAGCTTATCTGGGGCAAAATTGCAACTGACAGAGAGGATGTAAGCGCAGGCACAAAATGAAAAATGGTAAAAGCCAGACCGGAACAGCAGCCGTAGAGAAACGCAGGAATTTCAAAAAGCTCTATGCCTTCTTCTGTCAAAAAAGAAAATACCTTAGGCAGGCTTTGATTTTTTTCAAATATTTTTGAAAAAATATTAAGGAAGCTATACATATCTATGGTGGGATAAAGGCTTACTATCAATGAGGAAAGACATATGGGAATGGAATATTTTAAAATTTTGAAGGAATCTTTAAAAAGGCGGAAATTTGGAATTATTTTGTTTTTCCTTCTTTCAGCAAAATACAGAACAAGCAAAAAAGCGCATGAAATAAAGCTTGCCCACGTCACACCCTTCAATGCGTTGTCTGTTGCAAGAGGAATTATTTCATCCATTGCATCCTTTAAGTTGCTCACTGCTTTCTTGTTTATTCTGGCAAAAGAAAAAAACTCCAAAAAGCTTTTTGACACACAGCTTTTTGCCAGAAATATTCCCAAGACAAACTTTGAAAACACCTCTGCCAATTGTGAAAAAGCGGTCGGCTTCATAATAAGATTTCCTTCAAAGCCCCCTTTTATGACAGAACCTATGGAACAGAACAAAAGGCAAGGCGCCATGGTGTAAAGGCATGAAACCAGCTTTTCTTCACCTGCAACAGAGGAAAAGGTGGGGATGAGAAAAATAAAAAGCAAAAACACTGCTATGCCATAAAGGGAAAAAAAGAATATGCCGGCATATCTTAAATCATCTGCTGCCTTCTGTCCCTTCAAAATCCTAAGCCTTGCCACAAATGAGCTTACAGCCGGAGAAAGCCCGGAGACAAAAAGGGCAAAAAAAGGATTGAACACACTGTAAGAAGCCATAAAAAGCCCCATTCCGCTGCCACCCAATATGGATGAAAGCGGAACCTTGAAAAGCGCTCCTCCTATCTTGACAAGGCAGGCAGATAAAATCATCAAAAAAGCACCCTTAAAAAAACTATCTCTCTTCAATAAAAAAACCTCCCCTTAAAATAAATAGTATTTAAGGAAAGGTTCTATTATGTTGAACTTTAAAGCTTCTGAAGCTTTACATACGCTGCCATTATTTTTTTGCTGCCCACATTGTCAAAATCTATTTCCACAAGGTGATCCTTTGCCATAGGTGTTATCTTGACTATCTGACCTGCCCCAAATTTCTGATGCATCACCCTGTCACCTACATTGAAGCTGAAATCCAGATTTTCGTCTGCCATTTTCTTTGCAGAGCCTATGCCCACATTGTTGGAATTTGTATTTATCCTCGGTTCCTCATAAATAAGACTGCACTTCTCATTCGGCCTTTTCCTTCCGGATTCCTCTAAAAGCTCAGGCGGTATCTCGCCTAAGAATCTGGACGGCCTTGTGAAATGTGTCTGTCCAAAGAGCATTCTTCTTGCGGCATAAAGAAGAAAAAGCTCCTGTCTTGCACGTGTTATGCCCACATCGCACAGCCTTCTCTCCTCTTCAAGCTCCTTGGTGATTCCAAAAGACCTTGCTGACGGAAACAGCCCCTCCTCCATTCCGGGCATAAATACCACAGGAAATTCCAAGCCCTTAGCAGAATGAAGCGTCATAAGCGTAACCTTATCCTTTGATTCATCATAGCTGTCCAGCTCGGTATAAAGCGCCATCTCTTCAAGAAATCCGCTCAAGGAGGAATCCTCTGTCTCGTCCTGATATCTTTTGATTTGCGATTTAAGCTCCTTTATATTTTCAAGCCTTGTTTCGCCTTGAACGCCCTCTGCCTTGAGCATATCCTCATAGCCTGTTTTTTCCAGAATTTTATCTATCATTTCATCCAGCGGCACAGACTCCATATCCTCTATAAGGCTGTCAATAACATATGCAAACTTGAGAAGCGAGGCTGCCTTTTTTGATAAGGGTGCGTATTTGTCTGCTTCCCTAATAACCTCAAATATTTCCACCTCCAGCACATCCGAAATTTCTTCCACAGTGGAAATGGTGGCTGCCCCTATTCCTCTTTTGGGTTCATTTATGATTCTCTTTAATCTGAGTGTGTCCGACGGGTTGTCAAGAATGCTGAGATAAGCCATTATATCCTTTATCTCCTTGCGGTCGGTAAATCTTGTTCCGCCTACTATTGTGTAGGGTATTCCGCTTGCTAAAAGCGCTGATTCTATTACAGCCGACTGTGCATTAAGACGGTAAAGTATGGAAAAGTCCCTAAAGCCCCTGCCCTGCTCTGCCATACTCATAATTTCCCGGGCTATAAAGTTTGCCTCATCTCTCTCATCCTGTCCCCTTATAAGCTTTACCTTACTGCCCAAGCCGCTGTTTGTCCAAAGAATCTTTCCCTTTCTTCCAAGATTATGGGAAATAACCTTGTTTGCCACATCCAGTATGGTTTGTGTGGAGCGATAGTTCTGCTCCAGCTTTATTACATCAGCACCATTGAACTGCCTTTCAAATGAAAGGATATTTTCAATATCCGCCCCTCTGAACCTATATATGCTTTGGTCATCGTCTCCGACCACACATAAATTTCCGAAGCCCTCTGCCAAAAGGGAGATAAGCTTATACTGCGCATGATTGGTGTCCTGATACTCGTCCACCATTATATATTTCCAGCGCCGTTGATATTTTTGTAAAATATCCGGGTATTCTGTAAAGAGCCTTACAGTAAGGGCTATTATGTCATCGAAATCCAGCGCATCAGCCGAAAACAGCTTTTTGCTGTAAAGCTGATATATCATCCCTATTCTCTTAAGGCGATAATCATCCTTGAGATCTGCATCCTTCAGAACATTTTCCACAGACTGGAAGCGGTCCTTGAATGAACCTATTATTGCAAGCATAGAGCGGGGCGGAAAGGCTTTTTCATCCAGATTAAGCTCCTTTATGCACTCCTTTACCACCCTTTGGCTGTCATCAGAATCATAAATTGTAAAGCTGCTTTTATATCCTAAAGCAGAGATTTCACTTCTTAATATCCTTACACAACAGGAATGAAAGGTTGAAGCAGATACCTGCATACCCTCATCCCCCAGCATGGCTTTAAGCCTTTCTTTCAGCTCATTTGAAGCCTTATTGGTAAATGTGATTGCTAAAATCTGCCATGGCCACGGTCTTTCATAAGAAAGCTTTTCATAAAATT
>JAHHUC010000019.1 GCA_020024215.1 Oscillospiraceae bacterium
TGATCCGGCGGTTGGAATCGCTCTTGATGAATTAGGAATCGAATTATTTTATTCTGTCTTTGGTTGTATTGCTTTATTTCTAATCGGAATTTTATTTTTTAACTCATCAAGTCAAACGTCTTAAGTTTACATTCTTAAGTCTCAAAAATTATAAGACCCGGTCTTAGCTGAACAGCTTTGGTAAAACGGACAATAGACAAAACACCCCCTTATGTAGGATAATAACTTAAATGTACCCCCTTTGCCGGATGTCCAGTAAAGGGGGTACATTTTAAGTTTCGGAGGGGATTTTTTCTTTTCTATTCTAATTTTTTGGCTTTCAGCATATAAATTATGCCATAGGTCAGACAGGAAATAATAACTATGAAGCTTCCTGATGCTATGGAAAATTTTGCGGAAACAATCAGACCGCATATACAGAAAAACGCACCGAATAAAGCCGATAAAAGTATTCTCACATTGAATTTTTGAGATAAAAGAGCGCTGCATGAGGCAGGCACAGCCAAAAGGGAAATGACCAGTATTATTCCGGCTATTCTTATCAAAACAACCACTGTGAGAGAAATCATAACCATGAGAAGATAGGAGAGGAATTTGGTTTTAATGCCTCTTATAAAGCTGCCCTCCTCATCAAAAAGAAAGGCTCTCCAGTCGTTGTAAAAGATTATGAACAGCAAAAGGACAAGGCAGGTGAGAAAAAGCTCCAATTTAAGGTCGGCTTTTGTTACAGAAAGTATGTTTCCGAAAAGATATGTGCTCATATCCGGAGGATATCCGGGCGCAAAGCCGATAAAGGCTATGCCCAGCGCCATTCCGCAGGACCACAGCATTGAAATTATCACATCAGAATTGGAAAGCTTTTTTTCGTTGACCTTAGCTATCAGCAATCCGCCAAGGCAGGAAAAGCCCATAGCGCCAAAAAGCGGATCAAAGCCGCAGAGATATCCAAGCCCCACTCCTCCGTAGGCTGTGTGTGCAATTCCTCCTGCCATCATAAGCAGCTTTTTCTGCACTATTATAACGCCTATAACAGAGCAGATGATGGATGAAAGCACAGATGCCATGATGGCATTTTGGAAAAATTCATAGTGCAGAAGCCGGAGCATTTTATACATCCTCCTTTTTATGTTCTTCAGAGCATTGTCGGATGTCATGACCTTCTAAAACCCTGTGGGGCACTTCATGGGTAATAAGGTCAACAGGGCTGCTGTAAAGCTCCTTTATAACATCCTCTGTAAGCTTTGGCTCACCGTGATATATAAGGCCTCTGTTTATGCAGATTATCCTCTTTACATTAGAGGAGATGGCCATAAGATCGTGTGTGACCAAAATAATTGTTTTCTTTTTGTTAAGTCTTTCCAAAAGCTCATAAATAAGCTCCTTTGAAGCAGGGTCAACTGCTGCGGTAGGCTCATCGAGCATGAGCAGGGGGGGATCGGATGCAAGTGCTCGGGCAAGAAGCATCCTTTGAAATTCTCCTCCGGAAAGGGAGCTTATCTGCCTTTTGCAAAGGCTCTCCAAGGATACCATTTTAAGATATTCCATTGCCCTTTCCTTCATTTGGGAGGAGAACCTGAAAAACGGATGAAGCCCCGGTGTGAGCATGCCGCACAGCACAGCCTCCAGAACCGTTATGGGGAAGCTCCTGTCCATGTTGGAAAACTGAGGCACATAGCCTATCTGATTTACAGCCTTTTTTGAAGTGTCTCCCATGATTTTTATTTCACCGGATTTTATGGGAATAAGTCCTAAAACAGCCTTTAAAAGTGTGGATTTTCCGCCTCCGTTAGGTCCCATTATGCCCACAAAGTCCAGCTGCTCAATATTTGCAGAAATATTGTTCAATGCAGGTGTGTCGCCATAGGAAACGGTGAGATTTTTTATTTCAACAGCGTTCAAATTACTACCATCCTTTTTAATTTGCAATCAAATTGCAAATTTGATGATATCATAAAAAAATACCTTAGTCAAGCTGATGACAGGGTTTAAAATTGTCGAGGTTTGTGATAAAATTGTGGATATATAAGATGATAAAAGAGGTGCGTCATGGCTTACAAGACCATTACCAAGGAGCTTATAACAGAATTTTTAAATTCCAATCCCGATGAAGCCTTTACGGTTGATGAGCTGAAAATTTATTTGGAAAAGCACAACAGCAATGCCAACATAACTACAATTTACAGGATATTGGATAAGCTTTATGAGGATAACTGCCTTATAAAGTTTCTGGATGAAGACAAAAAGAGATACACATACAAATACGTCCCAAGGGAAAGCGACTGTTTTAAGCATATGCATCTTAAATGTTCAGGCTGCGGAAGGATAATACATCTTGATTGTGAACATTCAAAGCAGTTTGTGGAGCACATATATATGGAGCATGGGTTTACAATAAAGTGTGACAATGCTGTTCTTTACGGCATATGTGAGGAATGTAAGAAAAAAGAAAAAGAAAAATTGTAAATTTTAATAGATAATGTTTTATTTTGTTGTAAAAAGCATGAGTAAATAGTAAAATAAAAAAAGTATCACTTTTAATGAAAGGAATATCCATGAAAAAAATAGCCTTGACCTTGGTTTTTTCAATTTTAATGATGACCGGATGCAGCACGGCCTCAACTGTTGCAAATGTTACAAAGCCGCTCAATAAAGATTTGGACAGATTTGCTCAAAACAGCATATCCTATCCTGAGGAATATCCTCCCTATGAGGAGGCTGTAAGCATATCGGAGCCTGAGGGCAGCCCAAAGGAAGCCTCACAGGCTGCAAAGGAGGATATGAAGGAAGCTCAAAATAATGATGAGTTAAAAAAGCAGCAGGAGATACAAAGAGAGGAAGAACTTAAAAAACAGCAGGAGATACAAAGACAGGAAGAACTTAAAAAACAGCAGGAGATGCAAAAACAGGAAGAACTTAAAAAACAGCAGGAGATGCAAAAACAGGAAGAATTAAAAAAGCAGCAGGAACTGCAAAAACAGGAAGAACTTAAAAAACAGCAGGAACTGCAAAAACAGGAAGAATTAAAAAAACAGCAGGAGGAAGAAGCAAATCGTGTAAATATCAGCACTGATAATACAGGGGAAATGAAGGCTGTGTGGGTATCTTATCTGGAATTTCTGACGCTTGCACAAAATCAGACTGAGCAGGGCTTTAGAAATAACATGGATTATCTTCTTAAAACAAGTGCAGAATTTGGTCTCAACACTGTTTTTGTGCAGGTGAGGCCCTTTGGAGATGCCCTTTACGATTCTCGCTATTTTCCTTACAGCTATTGTCTCACAGGCACAGAAGGCATAGATCCGGGCTATGATCCGCTGCAGATAATAATTGACACATCCAAGAAATACGGTCTTTCAATTCATGCCTGGATAAATCCTTACCGTGTGAGGGTACCCGGTTCAAAAAAGGAAATATGCGCTGACAACATTGTAAATACATACATTTCCTCCGGCTCTGATGCAGTTATAAGGTATAACGGGGGAACATATTACAACCCTGCAAGTCAGAAGGCAAGAGATCTCATTGTGGCAGGGGCATTGGAGATAATAGAAAATTATGATGTGGACGGAATACATATGGACGACTATTTCTATCCCACCACAGACAA
Source organism: Oscillospiraceae bacterium (assembly GCA_020024215.1). Lineage (GTDB taxonomy): Bacteria > Bacillota > Clostridia > Oscillospirales > Ruminococcaceae > Yanshouia. The sequence goes on from JAHHUC010000019.1 coordinate 3,608, forward strand.
GGCATTTGACATAGATTATTACAATTCCTATCTCAATAAGGGCGGAAAGCTGTCACATGATGACTGGAGAAGGCAGAATGTGGATACGCTTTTGCATCAGATGTACAGCTCCATAAAAAATAAGGACAGCAGCATCATTTTCGGTGTCAGCCCGCAGGCGAGAATGGATATAAATTACAATGCCCAATATGCAGATGTGGGCAAATGGCTTGCAAGCAGCGGATATGTGGATTATGTTTGTCCCCAAATCTATTTTGGCTTTGAGCATGAAAAAGTGCCGTATGAGCAGACAATGAAAATGTGGAACGATATGGCGAAAAAGGGAAATAAAAAGCTCTATGTAGGTCTTGCTGCATATAAGTGCGGAGTTTTGGATAATGGGGCTAAGTCCGGCAAAAACGAATGGGTGGAAAATGCAGATATGCTTGCAAGGCAGGTTTTGTCAGCAAGAGAATTTTCTCAATACAACGGCTTTGCAATCTATCGTTTTGACAGCCTTTTCAGACCGGAGGCAGCTTTGAAAAATCACATGGCTTATGAAAGACAGGCTTTAAAGTCTGTAATGTAAGCTCTAAGGAGAAATTTAAGTGGCAAGAAACAGAAAAAAACATAATACAGCTCTTATAATGAGCATTTGTTTTGCTCTTTTGACTTTAGGAGCGCTTGGTACAGCTATTTTGCTCAAAGGTGAGACTGAGTTTACTTTTTTCTTTACAGATAAGGATAAGCAGAACAGCGTGAGTGAGGAATCTGTTTCTCAGCAACCCTCCACTTCCGACACACAGGAAAATCCTGCTGAGGAAGCTTTGAAAAGAGAGGAAATAGCCATGCCTGTTGAAATAAAGGCAGGGGGAATAAGGCCGGGGATAGAATTTTCTCCCGATGGTTCAGTGGAGGAAATAAAGGCCGATATTGATAATTACATAGTCTATGCGTTAGAAACAGGGCTTAATTCCATATTTGTAGATACAGCTGCACCTGACGGAAGGCTTATATACAAAAGCAGCCAGAGCCAGAGCATAGAATTTCCCGATGGATTTTCTCCCATAGACTATATTGTTCAAAAATCCCACGAGAAGGGGCTTTTTACAATAGTAAAATATTATGCCACAGCCAACAATTTTGCCGATGCTCCAAAAAGCACAGGAGCTTTGACCTCCGATGCTCTGGATTTGGTGATCTCTGATGCCAGAAGCTTTGCCTCAGGCTATGGCTGTGATGCAATAGCGATTGACGGATATTACTATCCCAAAAACGAAAATACCTATGCCGAATATTTAAAGAGCGGCTCCTTTAAAAGCTTTGAAGAATATCAGATGGGTGTTTCGGAAAAGTATGTTTCCACAATAAAAAGCATTTTCAATGAAAACGATACAGCCTCCTATCTGGGACTTATCACCGAGCCTCAGTGGATGTCATACAAGGAGGATGAAAACGGAAGCAAAAGCTCTGCGGCATTTTCCTGCAAAAGTGACGGAAATGCAGATATTCTGGATATGTCCGACAGAGTTTCTCTGGATTTTGTAATGCTTGACTGCTATGGCTCCACAGAGGATAAGGCTGTTCCCTTTCAGAGCATTGTGGCATGGTGGAACGATGCCTTAAATGCCAGAAATATCCCCTTTATGGTCCTTCATTACACAAGCAAGGCGGTTACAGAGGCTCAGGGCTGGAGCGAATATGATCAGATTTCAAGACAGGTTATTGAATCAAGGGAAAGGCCCGGCTTTATGGGCAGCATATTTGATTCAATGAAGAGGATGAAGGAGGACCCCAAGGAGTTTGCCACAAAGCTGGTGGGCTATTACGGCGGTTCTGTAAAGCCTGAGCACATCATGACCGATTTGGAGATAATAACCCCCACAAAAACGGATATCACATCCTTCGACTCGGTTATTTCCTTCTCAGGAAACACCGATCCCAACACAGAGGCAACCATCAACGGAATAAAGATAGAAACTGATAAAAACGGCTATTTCAACCTGAAGATGGACCTTAAAGAGGGTGACAATACCTTTAAGGTGGAGCATAAGGGCAAGACCAAGATATATAATATAAAGAGGATAGTGGAGGTTGTAAGAAATGTTGCTCCCACAGGCACATTGAAGGTCGACGGCTCCACCAAGCTTATAATAACAGCAGAGGGATATCAGGATGCGGAGCTTTATGCCGTTATAGCAGGTCAGAAGATACCTCTCATGCCGGATAAGGACGAGGTGGATGAAAGCCTGAGAAATACCTCCTATCTGAGGTTTAAGGGAACCTATACAGTTCCCGATGCCACCACCACACAGCAGAATCTGGGAACGATAGAGGTGTTCGGCACATGGAAGGGCATGACCAAGTCCAAAAAGGGCGCCAACATCATAATAAATGCAAGAGCACTTCCCTCTGACGGCCGCCCGGTTATCGTCACGGCAGATTTGGCCGAAACCTTCCCGGGAAATGTGGCATCTGCCTATTCAGATCCCAACTGCTTCCCCATACCAAAGGGCTCGCTTGATTATGCGGTGGGAAGCGAAATAAAATACAGCGTCAACGACAGGGGCAAGGTAAAGACCTATTCCTTCTTCAAGCTCGCCTCCGGCTTGAGGGTGCTTACAGACGATATATCATCTGTGAGCGAAAAATATGCACCGGTGGGCAACAAGATTTCAGGTGTTACGGTAAAGGCGGATGAAAGGCACACAAAGGTTATAATTGCCACAAAGCAGGCTGTCTCCTACAAGACCAACTATTCCAGCAACAAGATAACCTTTACCTTCAACTACACAGATTCAGCTCCTCAGGGAGTTCATCCATTAAGCAAAAATCCGCTGTTCAGGTCACTTTCCTTCAAGGGCTCCACCATGACGCTGGAAATGATAAATGACGGCATATTCTTTGGCTATACAGCCTATTATGAAAACGGAAATCTGGTATTGAGATTCAACAATCCGCCCCCTGCAAACGGCAGCAGCCTCGAAGGAACAAAGGTTGTTATAGATCCGGGACACGGAGCAGAGGACACAGGAGCCTTAGGATATCTTTCAAGCCATCCGGAAAAGGTTATAAACTGGCAGATAGCCGGCTATCTGGAGCAGGAATTGAAGGACAGGGGAGCAACGGTGTACAAGCTTCCCACGGCAAATCACAACTATTCCCTAAAGGAGAGGGTGAATATGGCAGAGGCATATGACCCCCACATATTCATGAGCGTTCACAATAATTCACTTCCGTACAGCAGCAATGTAAGCGGAACCGAGGCATATTATTTCAACCCCTTCTCCTATGCTTTTGCACAATATACAGCTCAGAATGTGGCACAGGCTCTGGGAACCTCCAACAGAGGCGGAAGGTTCGGCTATTACTATGTGACAAGAAGTATGCAGTACCCCGGCATTTTGATTGAGGGAGGCTATATGAGCAACCCCACAGAATACAACAAGCTGGTTACTCCGGAATATCAAAGGAGAATGGCATCAGCTATTGCAAATTCAGTAAGCTCATATTTTGCTCTCATGTCCAAAAATGTGCCCAACAGAAGCGGCACAGAAACCATCGGAAATATGTCCGGAGCAGTTACAGACACACCGGGGGCAGAACCGGGCGGCTCTGAAAATTCAAATGATGAGCTTCAAGAGCAAAGCAGCAGCTCAGATTCCGATAAGGTAATACTCAGCACCGAGGAAATAGAAATCAGTGTAGGTGAAATGTTCACACTCTATGTTGAAAACGAGGATGAGGGAAAGGTGCTTTGGGAGATAGACAAGGAGGGCATAGCCAATTTCTATGCTGACGGCTCATCTCCAAGCGAAATTTCCATAGAGGGAGCAAAGGCGGGAAAATTCACCATAAAGGCATATTTCAAGGGCAAAAAAGCATCAGCTGCAGTCTGCAGGGTAACAGTAACAGAATAAACCTAAAGGTCTGCGTACAATCTATGCAGACCTTTTATTTAATATTTAAGGAGAAGCAAAATGCCGGATAAGTTTATACTACATTCAGATTACAGCCCCACAGGTGATCAGCCTCAGGCCATAGAAAGGCTGACAGCAGGGCTTAATGCAAATATGAAAGAGCAGACCCTCTTGGGGGTTACAGGCTCAGGAAAAACCTTTACAATGGCAAATGTAATAGCCAATGTAAACAGACCTACACTGGTTTTGGCACACAACAAGACATTGGCAGCACAGCTCTGCTCAGAATTCAGAAGCTTTTTCCCGGAAAATGCGGTTGAATATTTTGTGTCCTATTATGACTATTATCAGCCGGAGGCATATGTTCCCTCAACAGATACCTATATAGAAAAGGATTCTGCCATAAATGATGAAATTGAAAGGCTTCGACATTCTGCCACAGCCTCTTTAGGAGAAAGACGGGATGTTATAATAGTTGCATCCATCTCCTGCATCTACACCCTGGGCGACCCCATAGATTATAAAAGCATGACCATCTCCATGAGAACAGGCATGGAAAAAAGCAGGGATGAATTTTTAAAGCGTCTGGTGGAGCTTCAGTATGAAAGAAACGACATATCCTTTGAGCGAAACAAATTCAGGGTGAGGGGGGATACTGTTGAGGTATATCCCTCATATTTTCAGGATAAGGCATACAGGTTTGAATTTTTCGGAGATGAAATAGACAGGATAAGTGAGATACACCCTGTCACCGGAGAGGTTAAAAATGTTGTAAATCATGCGGCAATTTATCCTGCCAGCCACTACATTGTGCCAAAGGAAAAGATGGCTAAGGCAATAGAGGAGATAAAAAGACAGTGCGATGAGCAGGTAAAATATTTCAGGGAAAACAATAAGCTGATAGAGGCACAGCGAATTGCCGAAAGAACCAATTATGATGTGGAGATGCTTACAGAAATCGGATTCTGCAAGGGAATAGAAAACTATTCCGGCGTTATCTCCCAAAGAGAGCCCGGCTCAAGCCCATATACACTTTTGGATTATCTGCCAAAGGATTTTGTCATGTTTATTGATGAAAGCCATGTCACACTGCCGCAGGCAAGGGCGATGCTGCCCGGGGATCGCTCAAGAAAGAAAAGCCTTATCGAATATGGCTTCAGGCTTCCATCGGCACTGGATAACCGTCCGCTCTCCTTTGAGGAAATGTATGATAAAATAAATCAGGTCATATTTGTTTCGGCAACACCCTCGGAATTTGAAAGGAGCAGATCCTCTCAGATAGTCAGACAGGTGATAAGGCCCACAGGGCTTTTGGACCCTGTGATTGAGGTGCGCCCCATAGATGGACAGGTGGAGGACCTTTTGTCGGAGATAAATGAAAGAGCAAAAAAGGGCGAAAGAGTGCTTGTCACCACGCTGACCAAAAAGATGGCAGAGGATTTGACAGATTACTATAAAAACATGGGAATAAGGGTTCGCTATATGCACTCGGATGTTGACACCATAGAAAGAATGGAGATAATCCGGGATTTAAGAGAGGGAATTTTTGATGTTCTCATAGGCATAAACCTTTTAAGGGAGGGTCTGGATATACCGGAGGTTTCTCTTGTTGCAATTTTGGATGCCGATAAGGAGGGCTTTTTAAGGTCGGAAACAGCTTTGATTCAGACCATAGGCCGCGCTGCCAGAAACAGCGAAGGAAAGGTTATAATGTATGCCGATTCCGTAACCGAATCAATGGAGAGTGCAATAGGTGAAACATATGCCAGAAGAGAGATACAAGAGGCTTATAACAAGGAGCACAATATAACTCCCAAGACAATAAATAAGGAAGTTAGAGAAATTCTTGAAATATCCTCCAGAGACAAGGTGGATAAAAAGACAAAGAAGAAGCTGCTGCCCCATGAAAAGCAGGCACTTATCAAAAAGCTTACCGCCGAGATGCAAAATGCTGCCAAAATTTTGGAATTTGAACACGCTGCATATTTGCGGGATAAGATAATGAAGCTGAAAAATGAAAAATAAGTGTATAAAGTGGAAAATTAGCAGGAAAATCCTCTTTTATTTTTTGCAGAAATAGTTTATAATTTTTCTAGTATTCAATATTATCTGTAAGGAGAGATATTATGAAAAAGTTTTTGGCTTTTGCATTGAGCTTTACTATGCTTTCGTCTTTTGCTGTGTCCTCTGCTGCGGCAACACAGGAAAAGTGGACAAAGGACACAGATACAGAGCTTTATTTCAAGGTTGGGGATTTTGCTTACAGCTATGAAAATTTTATAGATGTAAAGCAGGATAACAGGACGCTTGTTCCCGGAAATGACTACTATTTTGAGATGACATGGCTGGATAAGCCCATGACAGACGAATTTTTTGAGCATTACAGCACCTCGGTGGAAATAGGAACAGCCTTTCCCAGCAGTGACTATACATCCGAGGAAAGAAAAAATGAGGAGAGCTATTTAAGCTCCACATCTGCGCAGAATCTGGTGGAAAAGGCAGAGCTTGCAAAGGTCGGCGACAGATATTATCTGCATCTTGATATGAAGAATTATTTTCCCTATACCAATGAAAAGACCTTCAAGGTGCTTGTTTTTGCCAAGGATAAGCTTGATACCACATACAGAAGCCGCCTGAATATTGAATTTGATGTAGGATATGAAAAAAACAGCTCCGCCGTTATGGTGAGCAGCTCTGAATGTACAGTAAACAACAACGAGCCTATTATGGAATTTTCCTCTGATATAGGCTCCTGCATAATAAATATGGAGGATTCCAGCCGTTTTGAGGTGGAATTTTCCAAAAAGAAGGACACAAAGGTAAATCTTCATCACTCTATGGAGGAAAATACAGCTATAAAGCTTAAAAATCCCAAGGCGAGAATGAGATTTTTAAGCTTCACCGCCCGTCCGGATTTTGATAACAAGGGAAGGCTTATGCTCAATGCCTCCGATAATATGCAGTATGCATATGAAATTTTGCAGGACGGAACGCTCAAGCAGGTGGGAACAAAGCCCTTTGATAACCGCATAAGTGTAATTACTGACGAGCTTACCTCCTATGTGGTTTCAGATATCATGCTAAGCGGAGACAGCACCCAAGCTGCCCCCAATGATTCTGCAATTTCGGCTGATTCTAAGCCCTCTGCCCCTGCCGCACAGTCCGGCAAGGCACCCTATAACCCCGGCACAGGCGCAAATCTGTAAAATCAATAAAAAAAAGAATTGGCAGCATATTTTCCGGTATGCTGCCAATTCTTTTTTTTGCCTTAAGGCTTTATATGCAGTATTTAGACATATATTCTTCCATTTTTTCCTTTATTTCATCTGTGATGAAAATTTTTCCGTCCACAGGCCTTTTATAAAGCACCTCAATAACCTCCCTCACAGTTACAATGGGATAGGTCTTTATACCGAAATCTCTTTCAATTTCCTCAATGGCGGTTTTTTCGCCCTGACCCTTTTCCATTCTGTCAACAGAAATGATAAGCCCGGCAATATTTACATCGGCAGCTGCTCTAAGCTGGGGAAGAGTTTCCCTTATGGCTGTACCGGCTGTAATAACATCCTCTATTATAACAACGTTGTCATTGTCTTTAAGCTTATAGCCCACCATTTTTCCGCCTTCGCCGTGGTCCTTTTCCTCCTTTCTGTTGAAGCAGTAATTTACATCCAGGTTATGTCTGTTCCAAAGGGCTGAGGCTGTGGAAACAGCCAGAGGTATTCCCTTATAGGCAGGGCCGAACAGGGCAGCTATATCCTTTGTTATGCTGCCGTTTTCAATATTTTCCATGAGACAGGAGGCGTAAAATTCACCTAACATAAAGACCTGCCTGCCTGTTTTATAGTTGCCGGTATTTACAAAATAGGGCGTGTTCCTGCCGCTTTTTGTAACAAAATCTCCAAAGGTCAAAACCCCTGACCTGACCATAAATTCAATAAAATCAATTTTATACTGATTCATCTATTTCCCCTCTCTTTCCAAAAAGGAATCTCTTATTTCTTTTATATTGTTAAAGCCTCTTCTTTCCATAAATGCCTCAAGTCCGTTTAGAACGTCAATGGGCGCTGTCGGATTAAAAAGGGCAGCAGAGCCTACTGCAACAGCGTCAGCTCCGGCCATTATAAATTCGGCAGCATCCTCTCCGGTCATAATTCCGCCTAAGCCTATTATGGGAATTTTTACTGCATTTCTCACCTGATATACCATTCTCACAGCCACAGGCTTTATGGCAGGACCGGAAAAGCCGCCCAGCTTGTTGGCGACAACGGGAGAGGATCTTTCCACATCTATTCTCATTCCCAAGAGAGTATTTATAAGCGTTATGCCGTCGGCACCGCCGGATTCTGCTGCTCTTGCAATTTCTGCTATGTCGGTCACATTGGGTGTAAGCTTTATGAACACCGGCTTTTTGGAAACCTTTTTGACAGCTTTTGTAACCTCAAAAGCCATTTTGGAATCAGTTCCGAAGCCGATTCCCCCAAGCTTTACATTGGGACAGGAGATGTTGACCTCTAAAATATCAACACAGCTGTCAGAAAGCTTCTCACATACCAGACAATATTCCTCGATGCTGTGACCTGCCACATTTGCAATTTTCACAGTGTCGGCATCCTTCATCAAAGGCAGCTCATGTTCCATAAAATAATCCACACCCGGATTTTGAAGTCCCACAGAATTTATCATGCCGCCGTAGGTTTCGGCAATTCTCGGCGAGGGATTTCCCATCCACATTTCAGGCGCCACACCCTTAAGTGTGACAGCTCCTAAAAGAGATGGGTCATACCATCTGGAGGAATCAGACCAGGAAAAGGTTCCTGATGCTGTGGTTATGGGATTTTTCCAATGTGTTTTGCATATATCTACTGATAAATCTAAATTGCTCATTAAAAAATCACCTCACTGGCTCTGAATACAGGGCCATCCCTGCACACCTTTTTTCTCACAACAGCTCCGTCGGACATTTTAAGGTCGATGGCACAGCCTACACAGGCGCCGAAGCCGCAGCCCATCCTTTCCTCCATGGATATAAAGGTGGGTATGCCTTGCTCTTTTGTATATTCCGAAAAGAATTTAAGCATTATCTTAGGCCCACAGGCAAATGCACCGTCGGCAGTCAGGTTTTCCTTTTTGATAAGCTCAACCACATTTCCCTTAAAGCCATGCGAGCCGGTATCTGTGCAGATATGCACATCGGCTTTTGCTTTTTTGAATTCATCAACAAGAAATGGTTCATCTCTGAAGCCTAAAACAGCAATGGTTTTCACATGCTGCTGCATAAGCTTCTTTGCCAGATTGAGCATGGGGGGGATTCCCACACCGCCGCCTGCTAAAAGAGCAGCAGCTCCTTCTTTTAAGAAGGCTGTGTCAAATCCGTTGCCCAATGGGGAGGAAACCCTTACATTGTCACCGATTTTCAAGCGTGAAAAAAGCTCCGTTCCCTTGCCCACCACCTTAAAGATTAGCGTCAGGCTGTCATTTTCGCTTTCGCATATGCTTATGGGGCGTGGCAGAAGCAGGGAATTGTCATCTGTGTAAAGATTTACAAAGCCGCCGCAGGGGGCATCCTTGAATCCGTTTTTGCAAAACAGGCAGAGCCTGTAAATGTCCTTGGCTATCATATCATTGGATGTGACAAGCGCAGACATAATTTTTAAAGAAGTCATTGTTTAAAACTCCGTTTCCCAAAAATAAAGGCCTATTTAAAGGCCTTCATCAAATCGTCTCTCATCAAGAGGACTGCATCCTTTGAATATTTTGCAAAATCCTCTTCCTTTGCACCCTCGATTTTTTTATAGGCGGCAATTATCCCCCTTGAGGAATTTACGATAGCGCCGCGCTTATTTTTATCAAAGAAGCCCTTTAAGTCCTCTGCCTTTCCGCCTTGAGCCCCATAGCCGGGAACAAGGAAGAAAACATTTGGACAGATATCTCTCAATTCTACACCCTCCTTTGGGTGTGTGGCACCGACAACAGCGCCCACAGAGGAAAAGCCCATAGAGCCGACAGAATTTTTTCCCCATTTGTTTATAAGCTCTGCAACATGAATATAAAGGGGCTTATTCTCTACAAGCCTGTCCTGAATTTCGCTGCTGGACTTGTTGCTTGTCTTTAAAAGCACGAATATTCCTCTTTTTTCCTTTTCACAGGCCTTTACAAAGGGCTCTATTCCGTCGCTTCCCAGATAGGGGTTGACGGTTACAAAGTCCTCCTGCCAGAGGTCAAAGTGTATTCCCTCAATGTCGCAGCCCTCTATATGACCTGCATAGGCGCCGGCTGTGGAGGAAATGTCCCCTCTTTTTATGTCTCCTATTACAATCAAGCCCTTTTTCCTTGCATAATCCACAGTTTGCAGGTAGCAGTCTATTCCCTCAAGTCCATATTTTTCATACATGGCAATCTGGGGCTTGACAGACGGAACTATGGGGTAAATCTCGTCGATAATGGCTTTGTTGAATTCCAGAAACATATTGGAGACAGCTTTGGGCGTTTTTCCAAATTTTCGGAACATATCCTCCTTTAAAAATTGAGGCATCATTTCCAAGGTGGGGTCTAAGCCCACAACAGAAGGATTTTCTTTTTCTTCAATGGCAGAAATAAGGCGGTCGATCATTTTAGAATTCTTCCCTTTCAAAAACTATATTTCCGTCCTTTATGGTCATCATAACCTGACAGGAAAGTTTCTTTCCCTTGAACGGGGTAAAGCGTCCCTTTGTTTTAAAGTCATCCGGGTTGACAATGTATTCTTTGTTTTCATCAAAGATTACAATATCAGCCCTCTTACCCTTTTCGATGCTGCCTGCATCAATTCCTAAAATTTGGGCAGGGCGAAGAGACATGGCCCTCATAAGCTCCAAGGTGCTCATACTGCCATTTTTTACAAGGGCAGTATAGCAGGCTGAGAGGCTTGTTTCCAAACCGACAACACCAAAGGGACAGCTTTTGAAATCTCTTTCCTTTTCTTCCCTTGAATGGGGTGCATGGTCTGTTACAATCACATCAATGGTTCCGTCGCATACAGCCTCATAAATTGCCCTCTTGTCCTCTTCTCCTCTTAAAGGCGGATTCATTTTAAAATTGGGGTCAGCCACACCGTCTATTATGACATCTTTATCTGTAAAAGTAAAGTAATGGGGACAGGTTTCTGCTGTAACTTTTACATTGTTTGCCTTTCCCCATCTTATAAAGTCAACACAGTTTTTAGTGCTTACATGGCAAAGATGCAGCCTGCAGCCTGTGTATTGTGCCAATATAATGTCGCGAATTGTGATTATATCTTCAGTAGCTGTGGGAATACCTTTAAGCCCCAGCTTTTGAGAGGTTTCTCCCTCGTTCATTGAACCGCCTTCAAAGAGCGCTCTGTCCTCACAGTGATCTGTTATGAAAAGTCCCAAATCCTTAGCTCTCTTCATAGCCTCCATCATAAGAGCAGTATCCATAACAGATTTTCCATCCTCGCTTAAAGCGCAGATTCCCGCATCCTTCATCTTTTTGAAATCAGAAAGCTGCCGGCCTTTTTCACCTAAGGTTATGGCTCCTATGGTGAGGACATCAACAGCTGCCTTTTCCTTCACAATTTGATTTACCTCTCTTACAATATCCCCATTGTCAATAATGGGGTTTGTGTTTGGCATCTGGCATACAGTTGTAAATCCGCCTGCTGCTGCTGCAAGGCTTCCTGTCCTTATATCCTCTTTATATGTAAAGCCCGGCTCTCTGAAATGAACGTGCATATCAATAAGTCCCGGAGCTACACATTTGCCGCTTGCGTCTATAATCCTGTCAAAATTTTCGCAGGTGGCCGATGTCTCAACAACATCGACCACCTTTTTGTCCTCTATAATTACATCCGCAATTTTGTCAAAACCTGTTTTGGGGTTTATAACTCTTCCGTTACGGATGCAGTATCTCATGGATGTCGTCCTCCTCCATGCTGATTATTTCATCACAGTATTCACATCTGTATTCTCCCTTGTCTGCATTGATAAGGTGGAATATATGGGGGGCATTGGCCTCAACAGATGTGACACATCTGGGATTTTTGCACTTGATAACATTTACAACCTTTTCGGGCATATGGGGCTTTATCTTTTCAACAATCTTGCCGTTTTTGATTATGTTTACAGTGCAGGTGGGGTCGATAAGCCCCAAAACATCAAGGTTTATGTCCTCCACGCTGTCAATTTTGATAACATCCTTTCTTCCGTGCAGACGGCTTGTTGCATTCATAAGAAAAGCAACCGAATGGCTTTTTGTGTCAATGTTCAAAAAGTCCAGAATACTTGCGCCGTTTCCGGCTTTGATATGGTCAATTACAATTCCGTTTTCGATAGAGTTGATAATCATTTTTTAATCCTCCATAAATTCTTTTTCTACACCTAACAGACACATGATGAGAGCCATTCTCACAAACATGCCGTTCTTGGCCTGCTTGAAGTAGAGCGCTCTTGGATCAGAGTCAACCTCAACTGCAATTTCGTTTACTCTGGGCAGTGGGTGAAGAACCATCATATCCTTCTTTGCCAGCTGCATTTTTTCCGCATCTAAAATATAGCTGTCCTTAAGCCTTATGTAATCCTCCTCGTTGAAAAATCTTTCCTTCTGAACTCTTGTCATATACAGCATATCAAGCTCAGGTATAACATCCTGCATCTTTTCAACCTCTGTATAGGGGATATTGTTCTTTTCAATAACCTCTCTTCTGACATAATCGGGAATTCTCAGCTCGTTGGGTGAGATGAGGACAAACTTGATATTTTTGTATCTGGAGAGAGCCTTTATCAGTGAGTGTACTGTTCTTCCGAATTTAAGATCCCCGCACAGGCCGATTGTAAGGTTGTCGAAGGAGCCCTTTTCCCTGTGGATTGTAAGAAGATCGGTAAGTGTCTGTGTGGGGTGCTGATGTCCGCCGTCTCCTGCGTTGATGATTGGCATATCTGTTGCATAGGCTGCAACCTTGGGGGCGCCCTCCTTGGGGTGGCGCATAACTGCTATGTCACAATAGCAGGCAACCGTTCTTATTGTGTCTGCAATGCTTTCTCCCTTGGCAACAGAGGAGGAGTTTGGCTCTGAAAAGCCTATAACCTGACCGCCCAGCCTGAGCATGGCTGCCTCAAAAGAGAATCTTGTTCTGGTGGAGGGCTCATAAAAAAGCGTGGCCAAAAGCTTTCCGTCACATGCGTGCATAAATCTTTCAGGGGATTGGATTATCTTGTCAGCCAGCTTGAAGATATAGTCCATTTCCTCCATTGTAAAGTCCATAGGCTCCAATAAGTATCTTCCTTTTAAATTCATCTTGAAAAACTCCTTTCATTACAGCAAAAAAAAATCTCTCACTAATGAGAGATTTTAAAAGCAAAATAAATAATTGAATAAAGAAATAACAAAAAGGAGAGAATAAGAAAGCAGGGGACAGGTGTTCAAGATATAATCCTTAACTGCCGTTCTTTCCATAGCCGTTCTTCCTCCCACGATTTTTCTCATTATATCAAAAGGGCTCTTTATAGTCAATAGCAAAAGTAAAATTTAATGATTTTTTTGATTTTAAGGAAGAAAATACAAAAATCAAAAAAACTAATTTGTAACTTTCTTATGTTTACTGCTTCTAAATTGTAATTTTATTTTAATATAAAAAGGATGAAATAAACCTTTTGGCATTGTATAATTAAAACAACAAATAAAAAATATCACTTTCCATCTCTCCACAATATGGAAAATATATGGTTCCTTCTTAAATTCAGTAAATACCGCCTTATAAGGGGCGGTATTTTGTTATAATGGGTGCATAATATTTGATGCTTGAAATGGTGTGGCATGAGAAAAGAGGGCTTACAGCTTAATGCCGGCATAGGCAAGGAAAAGCATATCAGTATGTAAACGCTGCTGTGTATCTGCGTGGTATCGAACCGTTATATTGTGGATGTGATTGCTTTGGAGCAGAACAGAGCTTTTGCATGTGGAGCATAAAAATGAATATGTTTTGTGAGGTACAGGTATGATTAAAACCTATGATTTTTTATTGACAGCGAAACGAGATAAAAATTTTCGGGCACAAATGGATGAAGCTGTTTCAAGTAATACGGACTGTGAAATTTGTACAGATATGCATAGGCTGACTTTTTCCTCAAAATCCCAAACAGTATCTGTTACAGCTAAGTCAAAGACAAGTCCTTTCAAAGAAAATATTATTCCTAAAAAAATCACTTATAAAGCACTGATAAAAATGCTTGATGGTGATTGGAACAGTATTGGCCCTGATGATATTACCGACCTTTTATAGTAAAGGAAAGCTTGCTGTTCTGAATTTCTGCCTTTAAAATTCATAGCTAATTCAATGTCCTGTTTAAATTATTCAGCCATTCGGCCATAGAATTAGACATTGCAGTTTTACCGCCATATCTGTAATCAGCATAAATATCCCGGATAATCTAAAGCTGATTGCATTGGAAAGAAAATTAGATCTTATAAAAGAATAGATTGCTCTTATTTTTTGATTTGTGCCAATAGCGTAAAATTTTTATAAAATGCTGAAATGGCAATATGCTGATAGAAAAAGAAAGTTTTAAACATTTAGATAAGCTACTGGATTTACTCAATCTTGCCAAAATGCAATGTAATAAGAATGAAATAGTTTAGGAAAACGGTCTTGTCTGCATTTGAGTATTGCTTTTCCGGCAGACATACACATCAGCTGACTAAGATGCACAAAAAGCAGAGCTTTTACATATAAATAACATCCTATGCTAAGACTGTAATCAGAAATTGCAAAATTTAGATGGCAGAGAAAAAATACATAAAAACTTAATTTCTGATATATCCCTTCTTTACTGTGGGTTTGGTAAAGGGGGGATATATCATTTTTGGAAGTTATTTATTTTGTAATTTCTTTATCCTCCTTAAACATATATTTTAAAGCTAAAAATATCACAGGAGATACTATCATTCCCTTTAATCCCATAGTTTTAAGACCTAAAAAACAGGAAAGAAGTGTTAGAAGAGGAGAGAGACCCAGTTCTTTTGCTATCAGGTGAGGCTCTAAGATATTTCTTATTACTGTTATAAATGCCCAGAGAACAAAAATTCCGGTTCCAAAACTCAGCTCATTGGTAAGAAGCGAAAAAACAGCCCACGGAATCAGAACCGTACCTGTTCCCAAAAGGGGAAGAATATCCAAAATTGCAATGAAAACAGCCGATTTTACAGGATGGCTCACCTTCAAAAGCAAAAAACCTGCCAAAAGCTCTGCAAAGGTTATGAGCATCAGTATAAAGTAGGATTTGAGAATTTTACCCAGACATTTTGAGCAGAATTCCCTTACGGCAATAAAGAAAAAATGAAAATCCTCCGGTATGGCTCTTTTGAAAAAGGCCTTTATGGAATCATAATCCATGGCTATATAAAAAGATGAAAGAATAGTAAAAATAAAGCTTATCAAAAATACAGGTATATTTTTGAAAAAGCTTCCTGCAAAGTCTACAAGTTTTTGGGAAAGCTTTGTAATTACCTCATTGACAGAATTTAAAAGCACATTTGAAATATTTATTCCGTAATTATTTTTTAAATTGTCATAGGATGGGAGGAAATCCTTTATGGAATCCTTAAGGCGATCTATTGACGGAAGAACAGTATCCTGAAAGAGATCAGGCAGGCTGTGTGCAATATTTAATACATCCCCCAAAGCAGTTGTAATTAAAAGCCAAAGTGCAGCGGATATAAAAAGATAAAACAACAGTGCTGAAAAAAGCATTGACCATTTGGATTTTATATTTATTCTTGTCTTTATGGTATCTGAAAGGCTTTTGTATATCATTGCCAGCAGAAATGCCGCAATAAAAGGATAAAAAAGCGGCAGCAGATATATAAAGCTGCAAACCAATATGAAAATGGCAAGAATAAACAGGAAATCTATCAAAAAGCAAAGCTGAGTTTCTTTTTTCAATATGGAGTTCTCCTTATTAAAACAATGTAAAATTTTATGAATAAAATAATTAAAAAAACAAAAAAATTGCAGCAAATGCTGTTATATTTGTTTTTTTATGATATACTTGGTGTAATGAAATTTTGTTGTGGGATTTGTTTATAAAGAAATAATTTTCGAGGTGAAGCAGTATGTGGAAAAAACCCAAATACTTGGTGGTTGAAACGGATGTCCTTCCCAATGTTTTTTTGCGTGTTTGCTATGCAAAGCATCTTTTGGAAAGCAAGCAGGTAAAAAGTGTATCCGATGCGGCAAGAAAGGCAGAGATTTCAAGAAGTGTGGTCTATAAGTACCGGGACAGTGTCTTTCCGTATGTAAGGGAAATGTCCGGAGAGGTTGTCAGCATTTATCTTTGTCTGCGGGATGAGCCCGGTGTGCTTTCAGATGTTATCGCCTGTCTGTATGAACACGGCGCAAATATACTTACCATAAATCAGAATATACCGGTTGATTCGGTTGCGGCTGTTTCTATTTCAATCACTTTAGATGCAAAATCTCCCAGTGATATGGAGATAGTTCGTGTCCTCAAGGAAGTGAGCGGTGTCATGGAAGCAAAAAAGGTTGTTTCACAATAGATATTTTTGTCAGGCTCTCTGTTTAAAACAGAGCTTTTTATATTTTAATAATAGCCTGTTAAGCATATTTTTATTCTTTAATCTGACATATAATTTTTTAAAAAATCAAATGGCAGATTTTAAAAAAATTATAGCCCCATGTTTCTTTTTATCTTAGAAACATGGGGCTGTCTTATTAAACAAGGAAAATAAATTCAGCTTAAACGCTTTGCTTTCTAAGCTCATTTTCCTTTGACTTTACACATTCGCAGGGAGAAATTATGGCTGATTCAATTCTGTGGCGTCTTACCTTTGTCACCTTTACATTAAGACATTCCGATTCCAGCTGAAAGGCTGTGCCGTCAGAGGGGATCTCGCCTAAAATTTCAAAGACATAGCTGTTGAGGTTTTGTCTTTCTTCGCTTTCATGCTCAATTCCCATCTCCTCCAAAATATCCTCCATAAGTGTGTTTCCGGAAACCATATAGGTGTTGTCGCCGATTTTTTTGATGGGGAGGTTTTCATTTAACTGTGAGCCAAGATCACCTAAATCTCCCACCAGCTCCTCAATAAGATCCACAAGCGTGATAATGCCTATCATTCCGCCGTGCTCATCCAACACTACGGCAATCTTATTCTTTGTTGCCTTCATGTTTCTGAAAAGCACATCCGCACCCACTCCCTCAGGCACAAAATACGGCTCTGTTACAGCATTTTTCATAACATTGTCAAAGCTTTTATCATCAAGGACGAAAAATTCTCTTGTATTGAATATGCCCACCACGCGATCGGCTGTTTCATCACATATGGGGTAAAGTGCGTGAGGGTGATTTTTGATGGTGTTCATCCAGCTTTCCATATCGTCCTCAAGATATAAAAAGGACACATCTGTTCTGTGTGTTACAATATCTCCTGCGGTCAAATCGTCAAATTCAAACACATTGTTTATAAATTCCTTTTCCTCCTCAGCGATTATTCCCTTTTGACTTCCTGCGTCAACCATCATCCTTATTTCCTCTTCGCTGACATTTTCCTCCTCCTCATTAGGGTCAATTCCCATGAGCTTTAATACGGAGTTTGTCGAAAGTGTGAGAAACCACACAATAGGCGCAAATATTTTTGATATATAGTATATTATGGAGGACATTCCCAGAGCAAGGGCCTCAGGCTTTCTCATAGCCATTCTTTTAGGCACAAGCTCACCGAATATAAGTGTGAAATAAGAAAGTATTATTGTTATTAGAATTACCATAATGGTATTTAATGTTGAATAGGGGATGTTCACTCCGGTTTTTAAAATTGCATCCACCAAAAGTCCGGAAAAGTTTTCTGCGGCAAAGGCAGAGCCTAAGAAGCCTGAAAGTGTTATGGCAACCTGAATGGTGGCTAAAAATCTGGCAGGCTGGGCTGTCAGCTTTATAAGCCTTGAAGCACGTTTGTCGCCTTTATCTGCCAAAACGGAAAGCTTGTTTTCATTAAGTGATATCACAGCAATTTCGGCGCAGGCAAACACTGCGTTTAACACTATGAGAAGAACCTGCAAAGAAAGCATCATAAATATATTATTATCCAATTAAAAATCCTCCAGAAATTTTAAAATATGCATACAAACACGAAAAGGCACTACCCGTGTCTACATACGAAGACACAGGCAACGCCCCAGAATTTTAATATAATAAATGATGTTGATGGCAGCAGGACTATCCTCGTCACTGTCATTGTTATCCATAAACTTAAAATTCAACTCCTCTCAGGAGGATAATATCAGAAAAATATATGTGTGTCAATAGAGAAAAGCCAAATCTTAAAATCGGTGGCAGAAAACAGAAAATTGCCGGGATATAGGCTTCTCAGGATAAAAAATATGCCTTCTGATCATATAATAGGAAGCATATAGCTGCTTGTAAGAAATATTCATAAAATTTTATATAAATTCAAGCAGGTGATATGCTATAATCAAAAAAAGCTTTAAACATCGGCTTTGAGAGATGGATACAGAGCGGGCAATTTTATTAAAGGGCTTATTTTTAATGTTTGTGAATTTATCAGCGGCATACCTGCAAAAATAATTGCTTAAGCTTAAGCATATGTCAATGAAAGCACAAAAGGAAGAAAATCCATATATTTATGCTCATCATGCCGTGGAAAAATAACTGTTTTGGGGGAATAGATGCAAGTGAAAAAAATTCTTCTTTTCTCTGCATTGATATCTGCAATTTTACTTTTTGGATGTTCAATGCAGCAGAATCTTTCAAAAGAAAAAATACCGTTTAAAGATAATCAGTATTATGCTGCTGCATATTTGGGATATGATAATTTTGAAAAAAAGCAGTATTATTTAGAAAAATATACAAACGAAGCTTCAGCTGCAATACACTATATTTCTCAGGGGGATTGCTACCTCATCATTCCCCGATATCCCGAAACCGACCTGTCAATTTATCGTATTGATATGGAAAGCGGGAATAGAACCTTGCTCTTTGAGCAGGCGGATTCCTCTCCTTTTGTTATAAAATGCAATGAAAGCGATATTTTTTCGGATGTGCTTATCAGATTTACTTATCAAAACAAGGTGATGGAATTTTCCCCGTTTATATCCTTAAAGGATGGTTCCTTGGATATTGGCGAGAATGGCTTGGATATAACAGAAAATTTCTGAGGGCTTTAAAGCGCTGTGTATAATTATGTGATTAAAAAAATGAAGCAGACTAAGCTGCTTCATTTTTTAATGTTTAGAATTACTGCTGCTCTTGCTTTGCTTTGACTTTTTTAATTATAAGGAAAATACCGGCAGCTGCTGCCACAGAGGCAGATATTCCAAGGAAAATCAATCCCAAGGAGCTTTTTTCGCCAACGCTTTGGTTTGAATCTGTCGCAACCTCCTCTGCTTGTGAAGAGCTGCTTTCCTCATTTATTTCAGGCGGTGCGGATTCACTTTCTGCATGTGAGGATTCTTCGCTGCTCTCTGCCGGCATCTGCTCACTGCTCTGCTCCTGAGAAGCTGCATCTGTTTCTTTTTCCTGCAATTCGGGCTGTTTTACAGATACAACAACTTCTTTTGACGGCTCCTTTACTTCAACAGGCTTGCCCATATGATAAAGCTGTGCATCTTCTGCAGCGCTGTCTGAGCCAACCTCCTGAGGTCTGGAAAATTCATCATTTCTGTCATCATCGTCATCGTCATCATCGTCATCATCGTCGTCATCAGAAGATGAGCCGCCTGAACCTCCGGAGCCTCCTCCTGAGCTGCCTCCTTCTGTTTTGGGGAAATCCTTATATGTAATCATATATGCGCCGTTTTCACTTACAGCTGTCAGACTTGTCCCATTAAGGCGGAATATGGTTTCCTCTGTGATCATATACCCTTCTTTTGGCTTTATGACAATGGAGACTTGATAGCCGGTATCTGCTTTGAAAACATTGTCATCAGGCGACCATGCGGTGCTTTCCACTGTGTAGTAATCTTCTTTTCCCTGTGCATTTTCAGGAGATTTTCCCACAGCAGGGGCAGCAAGAGAAAGATTTATCTCCTTTATCCTGTTAAAATCGGATTCTGACTGAATTGTCAAAGAAACATCACAAAACGGGCTTGCTGTTCCGCTGCTTTTTTCGCCGTTGTACTGCTCATTAAACACCTTGAGCTGATAGCTTCCCACAGATAGATCGGCAGGAAGGTCAAAGCTTATTTCTCCGTTTTCCTCCTTTGCAAATGCCACCTTGCCATAATAGACCGGGTTTGTTTTGTCATCCAGCAAAATTACGGAAATGTATTCACTGTCAGAGGAATCTGCCATCGCTCCCTCATAAGAGAGAGTGACTTTTTCTCCTGCTTTGGCAGTAAGTCGGGATTCCTTTAATGAGAATTTTCTGTTTTCATCCTTTAAAATCAGACGGAAATTCTGACCTTCTGATTTATCTATTTTATTTATTCCAAGCTCATCTTGAAATTTGCCTTCTGCGGCTGTAAAAAGCACCTTATCACTCATAAGATTGAATGACGGCCGTGCAGCAAGTTCACCGGTTACGTCATGAGAAGCAATATTGCCTGTGCTGTCTATATATCCTGCAAGGCTGTCATTATCTGACACAGGAGAGCGGAGCCAATAGGGAGCTGCCTCGCCGTTATATTTTGCTATGCGGCTTTTCTCTGTGGCAAATCCATAGCGTTTGCTGCTCATCTCCTCAGAGGATGGCAGGAATATACGATCCTCTGACAGAATGTTTTCAGATTCTGCAAAAGAAGCATCCGAAGAATGGGGCTTGTCAGTTTTGGTTGTCATATAGATGGCGGAGCTTTCCAAGGAATTGAAATGTGTCTCTTCAAAGGTTTGACACCATTTTTTTACGTTGCTGCTCTGATAGTCGTTTCCAGAATCGGAAAATTTAAGTCCGCCACTTTCTCCTGTGCCATAGAGCTTGTCAGACATCAGAAAAAGACCATCTGAGCCATCAATATTGGTTTTGTTATCTAAAATTCTCCACAGCATAGGCTCTCTTGAGCCATCGCCGTCCTCTTTCTGCTCAGTTCCGTACCAAATATACTGATAGCTTCCGTCATAGGGTCTTAAGGCAGATGTTCCCAGACTTAAAGCATACACAGATTCCTGAGGGGTGGGGGAGGGAGGTGCGTCAATATTAAAGGGCTTTGGCGCCGACACACTGCATACAGTATGGTCACCGGGGTCATAAAGGCGGGCAAAGAAGTAATATTGGCCCGGCTCAAGATTTGAAAAGTGGCTGTCGCTTTGCCAAGAATCCACACTATCCGGATTTTGGTCATGGGAATAGCCATATTCCAATTCATAGCCGTCTGTGCCATAAGCCTTTACATCTACGCTGCTTCCATCTTCACCCAAAAGAAGCTCTGTTATTTCAACCTCGGCTTCATCGCAGATGTCACCATCGCTTACTACATTAGGAGCATAGAGCACAATGGAATCTCTTATCCTTGTAAAACGCATCGGGTTTCCCATAGGGGGATTATAGGGGTAATTTACCAGATTTACGCCATTGCTGCCGGGCTTGATTTCAACAGTGAATATTCCTCTTTGGTCATCAGAATCAGTCACATGTAAGTGTGTTATCAGCTTGGATTTTACATCATAATCCACACCCCAAAGTGTGATTGCGTGTCCGGAGCCGCCTCCGGCAGTATCAGTGATGATTGAGATTGTGCATGGGCCGTAGTGAAGCTGGCGCAGAACCTGTTCTGAAAAGCCTTCTATTGTAGAAAAAGGAAGTCCTGGACCAATTCCGCTCACATCTTCAATGAAGGGAAATTTGTTGTCCTCCCATGAGCCATACACATCAAATTTTTCTTTCGGATTCCAGCCGAAGGATACCTGGGACCAGCGTTTACTGTTGTTATTAGGAATCTTGCCGTGCAGATATCCGCCCTTTTCTGTCACCGGGCTTCCACTGTTGGGAGTTGATCCGCCGCTTGGGAATCCGCCGGTAAAATACCAGCTGAGAGCATCCTTTTGGTCACCGCCTTCAGCGGTATCCCAGCCCCTTCTGTAACAATCAAATATCTTCTCTGCATCTGTTTCATATTCATTTGAATCATCAGGATTAAGCTCCTTATACTGCTTAATATACCAGGAAATCAAATTGGAGCTGGAGGCTGCAAAGCAAAGCCCCGAATCGTGATGTCCCCATTTTTTAGTGGCATCCTCCCAGCCCTCATTTTTAGATACCCCGGGGGCAAATAAGGTTCCGACAAGCTTATTGTTATTGACAGAAAAGCTGAGACGATCTTTTAAAGGGGGAATGCGAAGTGTATAATCGCCGTATTTGTGCTTTTTTGGATATCCCGGATCATATGGTATAAAATCCTTGTTTGAGTGAAAATTATCCGCATCCGGAAGAACTGCCTCCTCTTCCTTATCAGTGTTTTCCTCCGGATTAGTCGGCGGGGCAACAGGCGGCCCTATAATATCCGACACATCGCTGTAATACTGCTTTGCGGCAGACTGATTCTCGATGCTTTCAGCTAAAGCTGTGCCGGGAAGCAGCGCAAGGGCAACAAATAACATTGCCGCTCCTGCCAAAAAACGATTTTTCATAACTGTACTTCCTTCTCCTTTTGCAATTTTAAATACCTTGATACATCCTCTGCTAAAAAATTCCCTTGGGTTTGGGTTTTTAGAAGCTTTCATATCCTCACTTTGCCGGACTGCATTTATTTTGCATATGCCGGGTGTGAGGATTTTTTGAAAGAACTCCTGTATAGAGAAAAAGAGACAATCCGAAGATCGTCTCTTTTTTGGTGCGGTAGGTGGGACTTGAACCCACACGTCGCAAAACACACGCACCTCAAACGTGCCTGTCTGCCTATTCCAGCACTACCGCATATTAAACTCCACTTTCTCCAAGCGACAGTAGTCATTATATCATCAGTATATGAATTTGTCAATACTTTTAAAAAAATTATCTGAATAAAATTTCAGGGCTTTTGAAATAAAATAAAAAACAGGGCTTGCTTAAATGTTTTGCAAATTATCAGATAAGCTGCAATGCAGACAAGCCCTCAAAAAGCCCTATTTCTGACAGCAGGAGAGAATCAACCCATCCACTAAGGCTGCTATAAAAAACAGCAAAGTTCCTTTTGCAAAGGATATAAGGTGATTTTTGGGGTCATGGTACAGCTTTGGCTGATTTTTTGTTTTGGTAAAACGGATACGCTTTGTATGCCGCCACCACAACAGGTCAATTACAAGCAAATCAAACAAATTAAGAACCTCACCCATAATCAGAAGCTTCCAAAAATTTGGAAAGAAACCATCCTCTCTGTCAAAAAAGCAGATAATCAGCATAAGAACGGTATAAAGCAGCAAATTAGAAAGAAAGCTTGCCCAAGCAGATATGCACTTAACTTGAGGGCCCAGAACAGGGTCATTTTTTACCATGTGCTGAATAATTTTTGGGTACGCTGACAGGCTCATGAGGTTTTTCTCGTCTGTGCCGGTTCCAAGATAGCAGATTCCCCAAAAGGCCAGACAAAGGCAAATTGTCGTCACAATAAACATCAATCTGTTCCCATCTTTTGTTTTTATTAAAGAAAATCAGCCTAAGCTGACTTTCTTTTTAAAAAATAGCACAGCTGCGTTTTCTTTTCAACTGCATTTTCAGATATTTTCAGCAGAAATGTTGAGGGCATACTGAATATTACAAAAAAAGTGCAGCCATCCGCCTGCAAACAGATTGTAAAAACAAAGAGACGGCAGGGTGAACAATTCCTAAAAGCATTGCAGATTTTAATAAAAAAGAGACGATCGCTGAATCGTCTCTTTTTGGTGCGGTAGGTGGGACTTGAACCCACACGTCGCAAAACACACGCACCTCAAACGTGCCTGTCTGCCTATTCCAGCACTACCGCTTATTTAATTTTGCCCTTTTGGCGACAGGTGTTATTATATCATCTGATAACAGAAAAGTCAACATATTGCGGCAAAATATTTTATAAAAAAACGGCTTTAAGGTATGAAGAAGAATCCGAGGACGAATATACAAGAAATGGCATATTTTTTACAATTTATTAAAGACTAAACCATCTTTTTGTTGTAGAATATGCAAAGAGTTATGGAGTAGAATATGTTTGGCTATATAAAACCCTTTATCCCATCATTGAGAGTATGCGAGCATGAGCTTTACAGAGCAGTCTATTGCGGGGTGTGCCACGCTTTAGGCGAAAATTACGGCGCAGCAGCAAGGATGACGCTGAGCTATGATTTCACTTTTGCAGCCATGCTTTATGCCTCCTTGCACAAGGGAGTGTATGAGGTGGAAAAATCCGCCTGTCCTTTTAATCCGCTTAGAAAAAGAGCAGCTTTGAAAAAATGTGAAGCTGCCGATTTTTCCTGCGATGCGGCAATGATACTTCTGTGGTGCAAAAATATAGATAATATAGAGGACAGCTCTTTTTTTAAAGGCCTTTTTTATAAAAGTGTGCTGCCTTTTACAAGGGCCTGTGCAGAAAAAGCAGAGCTTAGAAATCAAAAGCTGTTTTCATCTATTGCGGATTTGCCCAATAGACAGAAAAAGGCTGAAAGCGACGATAGCTTTACGCTCGATTCTGTCTGTGATCCCACAGCATCTACACTTGCCGATGTTTTCTCCCTCATGAGCGAGGATGAAAGCATCAAAAGGATATTGTCCCGTCTGGGGTATATGCTGGGAAGGTATATATACATATGCGATGCGATAGATGATTATAAAAAAGATAGGGCCAAAGGCTCCTTCAATCCCTTCATGGATGAGCTTGACTGTGAAAGAGCAAAAAATCTTCTTAACAATTCTGTTGCTGAGGCGTGCCTTGCCTATGGGCTTCTTCCAAAGGGTGAATTTTCCCCCATATTGGATAATATAATGTACGAAGGTCTTAATTTTGAAGCTATGCAATTATTAAACAGGAGGATTACAAATGACTGATCCCTATAAGGTTCTTGGAGTTTCTCGTGATGCGAGTGACGACGAAATAAAGAGGGTCTATCGTGAGATGGTAAAAAAATATCATCCGGATAACTATCAGGATAGTCCTCTTGCAGATTTGGCGCAGCAGAAGATGGCTGAGATAAACAATGCCTATGATGACATAACCAAGCAGAGAAAGGCTCAATCTGAGGGAGGTTATGCTCAGGGCGCATACGGCTATTCCAATCAGGGCTATGGAGCATACGGACAGAATTACGGTCAGGGCTATGGCTATGGTGCATATCAAAGCTACGGCTCCGGCAAGTTTGACGATATAAGACGGCTTATAAACATGGGCAAGATTTTGGAGGCACAGGAAATTTTAGAGGGGATAAGCCTGTCCCAGAGGGACTCGGAATGGTATTTTCTCAAAGGCTATGTGCTCTATTCCAGGGGATTTTTAGAGGACGCCTACCCCTATTTTCAAAAAGCCTGTGAGATGGACCCCTCCAACAGGGAATACACCGATATGTTTTCAAGAATAAATGCAAGCCGCCAGAATGGCTATGTCAGCGGAAGCTATCATCATTGCTCAGTCTGCGATCCCTGTGGAATTTGTGCCACCATGACGTGCCTTAACTGCTGCGGCTGTGCCCCGGGCTGGGTCTGCTGCATATGATGCGAAGAAGGGACAAAAGCAGGCTTGTTGCCTTAGGCGGAGTGTGCGCTGCTTTGTCAGTTGTCATCATGCTGATATCCTCAATCATCCCGCTGGCCCTGTACATTGCGCCCATGCTTTCCGGGATGGCTCTCATGCCAATGAAGGAGGAGATGGGGGCAAAAAGCGCATTGCTTTCGTACGCCGTATGCTCTGTTTTGTGTATGCTTCTGGTAGCTGAAAAGGAAGCTGTGATGATGTTCATATTCCTTTTGGGATGGTATCCTGTGGCAAAGGATTTTTTAGACAGGATAAAATCAAAGCCCCTCAGGCTTTTAAGCAAGCTGCTGGTTGTGAATATATCTGTATTTTCGGGCTATTTTCTGTTGATAAAGCTTTTTTCAATGGAATATATATTGGAGGAATTCGGCGGAACACTTCTTTTATCCGTCACAGCTTTGACAGGAAATATAGCATTTATTGTCTATGATATGTCCCTTGCTATTTTGAAGAGGCTTTATTATTTAAGAATAAGAAAGCTTTTTAAAATTAGGTAGCAGAGCATTGACTTTGCTTTCAAAAAATAATATAATAGGTCTGCTGCTTTTTAAACGGCAGGTCTGTTATTTTATAGGCTGTTGTGGCTCAGTTGGCAGAGCAGCTGATTCGTAATCAGCAGGTCGGGGGTTCGAATCCCCCCAGCAGCTCCAAAAAAAGCGAAACACTTTTGAAAAAAAGGCCAAAAGCCTTAGAGAATCAAGGTGTTTCGCTTATTTTTATGCCGAAAAAACAGCTCATTTTCCAAAGCTGCAAAAGGGTCTTTCCCACCAACTGGCGGGAGTTGAAATCACATATTTCGGTATTTCAGAGCAAAAGCAAAGGCAGTGCCCTTTTTGAAGCGATGGATTTCAAAAAGGGCACTACCGATTGATTGGCAAGCTCTTCCTGATTCATAGCTGCTTTGATACGAGCAGATTTAATGCGTTTTCCAATTGCTTTATAGTCCGGTTTCATTCTGCGCCTCCAAAGTACATCAGGGTAGGGGAAAACAGGCCGAATTGTTACAACGCTCGGACATTTCAACAATTTCTTCGGGAATAGTGAAAAAGCGGTGCAGCATGCGCCGCACCGCTGATTTCATGAAGTCATTCCATTGCGCTAATCTGTTCAACAAGAGATTGTTTTTTCAAGTTCCCAGTTGTATAGGAAATCAAAATAAACTGTACAATCAGTAGGATCGCTAAATATATCAATACGACTGTCCACGGAAATGAATAATGAAAGTATGGATTCATCGTTTTTACAACCACCTGTATGGATAAGAAGCCAACTCCAGTTCCCAAAATCAATGTTACAAGTGTTGCAAAAACGGAATAAATCAACCCCTCATAACACAGCATTTTGATCAGTTGCTTTTTACTCAAACCAATCGCCTGTAACATTCCGATTTCCTGCCTGCGGGACAGAAAGTTCGTGATTGTCGTATTAACAAGGTTGATCAGAGAAAAGCATACGACAATGATCGCTACGATCAGCAATGCGCCAAAGGGAAGCTGTTGATTTCGGCTATAATAAGTTATACTCTCCTCTATGGTTTCCATAACCAAATCGCTGTTTCCGCCTATTAGCCGATTTAATGCAGCTTCAACTGTGTCGAGTTTCTCTATGTCTGCAATTACGGAAATCGTGCCTGTGCAATCTATCCCGGCAGCTTCATTCATAAGCTGCTCTGGGAGGGTAAAGCATTTCGAGAAGCCGGAATAAGCATACTCGTTTACAATGCCCATGATCGTATAAGTCTTTGTGCAAATTTGGCCGGATTCAGTTTTATAGTCTACTTCAACGGTATCACCTAACGCAGCCTCAATATCATAGAGGT
>JAHHUC010000002.1 GCA_020024215.1 Oscillospiraceae bacterium
GTCTTATACTGCTCGCACATTGTGATGAACCAGTTGGATTCGCTGTCATAGCCTAAGGGGCAGGATTCGGGATCTATTTCCTTTATCTTGGCGCAAAGCTCCTTCATCTCATCCCAGGACTTGGGAACTGTGAGGCCGTGCTCATCAAAGAAGGTCTTGTTATAATAGAGGATATCTGTGGACTTGGACATGGGCAGGGTGTACATAAGTCCATCTCCGAACTGCTTGCCCTCGTTGTAATAGCCCTCGATAAAATCTGCCTTCTGCTCATCGGTGAGGCCTAAAATTTCTGTTGTTCCGTCAGCTCTCTTAACCTCCTGCTTGCTGTCGATAAAGCCGTCAAGCTGAACAACTGCCTTTGCAAGGTTGTAAAGAGCCACATGGTCAGAATAGCAGTAAGCCAAATTGGGCTGGTTGCCAACTGTGATTTCTGTGCTTATCTGCTCACGAACATCGTCATAGCCGCCTATCTTTTCATGAACTACCTTGATGTTTGGATAAAGCTTGTTAAATTCCTTTATATAGCTTTCCAAAACTGTGGACAGATTCTCTCCCATTGTGTGATAGAAGGTGATCTCCACCTCGCTGCCGTCATAGCCTCCCTCGGGCACTTCAAAGCCTGCTGCCGCAGAAGCCTTTTCGCTGCTTTTGCCATCATCGGACGCTGCTGTGTTTGTATTTCCGCAGGCGGACAATGCGGTTGTGCTTACGGCAAGTGTCAATGCCAGCACGGTTGATAAAATTTTCTTTTTCATGGGGTTATTTTCCTTTCTCCCTTGAAATTTGGATTTATTTTTATATAACAGGCATTTCGCCTATTAACCCTTTATACCGCTTCTGCTGACTCCTGCCATAATGTATTTTCTCAAAAATACAAAAATCAGGAACAGAGGAGCAGACACAATGGCAACAGCTGCCATCTGCACAGGATAGTTTACATCTCCGGTCGTATCTGTAAAGGCGTTTCTCAGACCATTTGTAATCATCTGGTGTGCAGCGTCATTGGCAACAAGCCTCGGCCAGATGTAGGAATTCCATGCGCCCATCATTTTAAGTATGGTGATTGAGATAAGCGTGGGCATGGAAAGCGGAACCATGACCTTCCAAAGATATTTAAGGTCGCTTGTTCCGTCCACCTTTGCAGCCAGATACAATTCATTCGGTATCTGCAAAAAGTTCTGCCTGAGAAGGAAAATGTAAAACACACTGACAAGAAAGGGGACAATAAGAACCTTGAAGGAATTCATCCAGCCCAATCTTGTAACTGTTGCGTAATTGGTTATGGTGAAAAGCTCGCCGGGTATCATCATTGTTGCAAGAAGAAGGCCGAACATGGTTTCCCTTCCCTTAAATTCCAGCCTTGCAAAGGCAAAGGCTGAAAGAACAGTGATGACCAGAGATAAAAGTGTGGAAACAACGCCCACATACATTGTATTGACAAAAAGCTTTCCCAGATTGGCAGCTGTAAATGCCTCTGCATAGTTGGAAAGCATCACCTGCCTCGGCCAGAAGGTCGGCGCACTGAGGCGATATTCGGCAAGTGTTTTTAAGGAAGAAATAACCATCCAGTAAAAGGGAAACAGCACTATCAACGCCATTATTATAAGGAAGGCATACACAAAGAAAAGAGCTGTCCCCTTGAGAATTTTTTGCTTGAGTGCAATCCTCTGCATATCCCTATTCTGCATTACACCATTGCTTTCAGACATATGAAGCATCCCCCTTCTAATAATGCACTTTCTTCTTGCCCACCATTGTATTTATCAGTGTGACAACAAGAATTATTCCAAACAGTATGAGGGCTGCTGCGCTGGCAGTTCCCTGACTGTTGGTGGACAGGGCATCATATATAAAGCCCACCATTGTGTTAAGACGTCTTGCATCATCGGCAGGTCCCATAGTTTCGCCGAAAATACCGACAATGCTGCTGTATTCCTTGAAGCCGCCTATAAAGCCTGTGATGATGACATATGCCAGCATGGGGGAAAGAAGGGGCACTGTTATATGTGTAAACACCCTTCTCTTTGGTGTTCCGTCAACCTTTGCCGCATCATAATATTGTGTGTTGATGCTCTGAAGTCCCCCTAAGAGAACCAGTATTTTGAAAGGGAGCGCATTCCATACAATGTAAACTGTAAGCACTATTATGTTGGCAGTGTACGTAGAGCCGTAATTTATCCAGTTGACGCTCTGACCGCCGAAAAATTCAATCACATTGTTGATAATTCCGGCTGTGACTATAATTTCGTTTTCCGTTCCGTAAAAGCTTCCCACAATGTTGAACATGGCGGCAAAAACCATGCCTATGGCGATGGAATTTGTCACATAGGGAAGAAAGAAAATTGTCTGAAGACCCTTTTGCAGAAATTTGATTGAGTTTAGCGCCACAGCAATCAAAAGAGCCAGAAATGTAGAAATTGGAACTGTCAGCACACAAAGCAGTATGGTGGTTTTAAGACAGTTGATAAACTTGTTGTAATGAATTACCTTCACAAAGTTTCCAAAGCCAAAGGAATAGTTTATTCCGCCCACAGCCTGCAAGCCGCTGTAACCTTCCAGAAATGCCATTCTTATGGTATTTATTATGGGCCAGACCGTAAATACAAGCAGCAGCACTATTGCAGGTGAGAGATAAAGCCAGGCCTTCCACTGTTGTTTATTATCTACCATACCTACCTCACCTCAAAGTAAATTCGTTTTTCATCCTGCTTGTCAAACAGGAACACCTTGTGGGGCTTGAGGGAAAATCTCACATTCTCACAGCTTGCATCCACCTTGTTGTCTGCATTTATTATAGAGCGTATTACAGGATTTACTGAACATTTGCTGGTGGAGACAATGCTCACATCTCTTCCCATGACCTCCACATTGTTCAAATGGCACTGCATGGGTCCGTTTTCGTCAAGGATAAAGCCCTCCGGGCGAATTCCAACAAATACCTCTCTGTCATCTGCACCCTTTACATCCATAACTGCCGTGCCGTCAAGGTAAAGCTTTCCTTCTTTTACACTTCCTTCAAAAACATTTATAGGCGGTGTGCCCAAAAACTTTGCCACAAAGAGATTTACAGGATCATCATAAACATTTTGAGGATTTCCCACCTGCTGAATGATTCCCAGCTTCATAACAACTATCATATCAGAGATGCTCATTGCCTCTTCCTGGTCATGTGTTACAAAAACTGTGGTGATGCCTGTCTTTTTCTGAATTTTTCTGATTTCCTCACGGGTTTGAAGCCTCAGCCTTGCATCGAGATTGCTCAACGGCTCGTCCAAAAGAAGCACGCGGGGCATCTTTACAAGCGCTCTTGCAATGGCAACTCTCTGCTGCTGACCTCCGGAAAGCTCGCTGGGCTTTCTCTCCATAAGATCATCTATCTGCACAAGCTTTGCGGCATAAACAGCCCTGTCGAGCATCTGCTGCTTGCTCAGCTTGTCATCTCCCTTCAAATTCTGCAAGGGAAAGAGGATGTTCTGCTTTACAGTCATATGGGGATAAAGTGCATAATTCTGGAAAACCAAGCCCACTCCTCTGTTTTCGGTGGACAGCTCCGTAACATCATCCTCCCCAAAGAAAATTTTGCCCTGACTTGGTTTTTGTAGACCGCTTATCATATAAAGAGTTGTGCTTTTTCCGCATCCGGAGGGGCCTAAAAGCCCTATCAGCTTTCCGTCCGGTATTTCCAGATTGAAGTCATTTACGGCAATGACCTCCTCATCCACCTTTTTGTTGCGTCCGGGAAAAATTTTTGTTATGTTCTGCAATACAATTTTCATAAGGTTCCCTTTCCTATAAAAAATATTTATTTATTAAGAGACTAATAGTCCTTATTTGACACTTCTTCTGCATGAAGCTTTTTCTTGTATTCAAGAAGCTCGGCACCATTTTTGAATATCATCTGACTTTGCAAATCCACCACCACGGTCTTTGCCAGAATGTCATGCAAAAAGGAATTTGTAGGCGTCGCTATAACCAATATAAGCTGCACAAGCAGAATAAGTCCCAGAATAATCATCCCCACAACCCCTATGGAGTTAAAAAATATCATCATTATTATAAAAAGAGGAACCATTGTCTCCAATGTATATTTTCCCAAAACAGTCCTTATGAAAAGAAGCACAGGGGTTATGCTTATGCCGCTTGTATGCATTACAGCTATTCCGAAAATCTTTTTGCCCAAAGTCTGCCCGTTTTTAAGGCAGATAGGAAGTGCAAATTCCATTATAAGATAGCCTGTCAGAACACTTATGCTTACAATCATCAATGTTAAATTTATAACCATCGTATAGTGAGCCATAAACTCTTTGTCAGAGGAAAGAGCGGCATATGCCTTGTCAAAATCTGCCCTTTCCTTTTCGGTGAGCATATTGTAATCCTCATTTGTCATTTCAAAGCTGACGTTATATTCCTGCTCAAACCTTGCATAATCTCTGTTGAGCATATCCAGATGCCCCTCATAGCCGAGGGCCTCAGACAAAAAGAGCCCTGCTCCTGCAATGGCTATAACAAGCATGATGATGTCAAACAAAAAGGCGGATATCCTTTTATACATACCTGCCGTCTGAATATCAAAATTCATAGAAAAACCAACCTTTCCAACCATAGGAAAACAAATAAATCAAAAAAATAAAATGGCCTATGCCAAAAATCAACATTTTGGATACACAATACAGCATTATTATCCATTATTATATATGATATCTCATTTTTTCTCTCTTGTCTATATTACTTTTTACTTATTAGCAATATATTGAAAAATTTTACTTCATAATGGTCAAAAAAACTTAATATTCACATTTTTTCCCACTTGACTTTACAGCAATTTTTCATTGAAAAAGTCATATGTAAAATATATTATAAGTTTATGTAAAGCTCAAGGAGGGAATTTTTATGAACAGAAAAGCAGTTATAGACATAGGCTCAAACTCAATTAAATTTTTTGCTGGCGAAAAGGACAATGCCGGCAGTTTAAAAACCATTTTGGATACATTGGCTGTCACACGTTTAGGTGAGGGACTTGACAGACTTGGCATTATACCGGATTATGTGATGGAAAGAAATGTCTCTGCCATAGAGAAATTCTGCAAAACGGCAGACAAATTGCAGGTATCAGAGATTGCGGCAGTCGGAACTATGGCGCTTAGAAGCGCAAAAAACAGCTCTGAATTTACAAAAAGGGTAAAAAAAGCCTGCGGTCTGGATGTAAAAATAATAACCGGAGATCAGGAGGCATATCTTTCCTATCTGGGGGCAGCTTCCGCCTTGCAGACAGATGGGGATATCCTGCTTTTTGATAACGGCGGGGGCAGCACCGAATTTATTTTCGGAGACATATATCACATAAAGGAAAAATTCAGCATAAATCTGGGCGCTGTGAGAATAACAGAAAAATATTTTGACAGCCTTCTCCCCTCACCTTCACATATAAAGGAGGCCTTGCTTGAAATAAGAAGGGAGCTTTTGCGCCTTTCAAATGTGAGCATACCGGCTTTTATTGCCGGCATAGGCGGAACAGTTACATCTATGGCAGCAATAAAGCAGAAACTAGACACCTATGAGATGGATGCCGTTGAAGGCTCCATACTGACAAAATCGGATGTAAAAGAGCAGCTGGAGCTTTTATTTGGCAAAACACCGGATGAAAGAAAAAGCATACCCGGACTTTCTCCTGAAAGGGCATATGTCATTTTGGGCGGCTCTCTCATCATCTACTCCATAATGGATGTCTTTGATATAAAAAAAATCACCGTAAGCAGCCGGGGACTTCGTCACGGGCTTATGTCACAGCTTTTTGAAAAAGATAAGCAGGGGGATTAAGCTGCATACCATAATTTAAGAATTGCATAAATTGCAAATACGTCACTTTATATTATCAATGACCTGCTTTAAGCATAGCACATCACAGACTCCCTTGTATATGCCAAAAGGCAAGGTAATTTTTTACAATTCAAGCTTTGAAAGATGGTTTTATTGCCCTCTTCCTTTTGCTGTGCTATACTTTGAACAGATTTTATAAAATTTTGAAAGGGTATGCCATGTCCAATATTATAGAGATAAATGACCTTGATGCTCCTTTTCTGGATGCGTATTTAAGACTTACTGAAAACAGGCTCAGAAATCGGCTTGAGCCTCAAAAGGGCATATTTATAGCAGAAAGCCCTAAGGTAATTGATGTTGCTGTAAAAGAGGGCTATGAGCCCATTTCATTTCTCATGGAGAAAAGGCATATCATCAATGATGCAAGGGATATTATTTCAAAATTTCCCCATGTGCCTGTTTACACATCAGAAAGAGAGGTTCTGGAAAAAATAACCGGATATACACTTACAAGAGGTGTTCTGGCTGCCATGAAAAGACCTGCGCTTTTGAATTTTGAGGAGATCTGCAAAAATGCCGGACGCATTGCGGTTTTGGAAAATGTGGTGGATGCAACAAACATAGGCGCCATAATGCGTTGTGCTGCTGCGCTTGATATTGATGCTGTGCTTTTAAACCCAACCTGCTGTGATGCATTTAACAGAAGGGCAATAAGGGTGAGCATGGGAACTGTTTTTCAGATTCCCTGGACCTATATATGCAGCACGCAGAAGGAGTGGGAAAAGGAAGGAATAGACAGGCTTCACGCACTTAATTTTAAAACTGCTGCAATGGCTTTAAGGGACGATACTGTAAGCATAGAGGACAAACGCCTTATAAATGAAGAAAAGCTGGCAATAATTTTAGGCGCAGAGGGCCATGGGCTTTCAAAAAATACCATAGCCTGCTGCGATTACACAATAAAAATCCCTATGGCTAACAATGTGGATTCACTGAACGTGGCATCTGCTGCCGCTGTCGCCTTTTGGGAATTGAGAAAAAGATAAAGCACAAAAAGTGCAAAAAGTGCAGGCGATGCTTTGTTATCTTAACTGACTTGAACACCTCCCATAAAAGCTTTAACTGTTCTAAGCTTATATGCTTAAGCTAAGGCAGCTTTTTTTAAAAATCGCCCTTTCTTAAATAAGCCGTCATATTCCGGCCTTGCCTGCTTTAACCCAAGCTTTTATATGAGCTTTCTTTAATTGATTCTGAAGTTGAAGCATTTCTTTTTTAACTGCTCCACATAAAAGCTCTTTTTCTGTTTTGGATATAAAAAAAGACAGCCTGCATTTTTGCAGACCGTCTATTCACAAAAGTTATGCGGTTGTGGAATTTATGTGCTGTCAATTTCTTTTGTTTTTTAACCTTTTATTACAATATTTGCAGCACCTTTCTATCAAATGTCCGGCAGCAGAGCCTGATTGCAAATGGGCACAGTATCTGATTAAATCATTGCCGAAATATTTTTCTGTTCCCATATACAAGCTTTTCTCTTATCATTAAAAAAGAAGGAGTTGACGGAAAAGCGTTTGTTTTCTCTGCTCATTTTAGCTTTCTCACTTTCATAAATCCATATGCTTTCTATAAACAGCATTTTCCGTTTCAATTCATACTTTTTTAAATTGAATTTGCCCTTTGACTGCTCATCATACTCTAATCCTGATTGGCTTTAATCTATCTTATTGATTAAAGCCGATTTTTTAATTTCTTATGCTTATAAACAGCTTATTTTCCGTCCTTTCTGCTGTCGTTTAACTGCCATTTGCTTTTACTCTTAGGCAAATGGTCTGCATCTAAAGTAAGAAGGCGCAGAAATTTAAAAGGAAATGCTGCAAAAAGGAACAATCCTTTACTTTGCCAAGCAAAAGCAGCTTTAAGGCCGACATAAGCAGCTTTTAAAGAAAGACAGCTTTCTTTATCCCAGCTTTGACTGCACTTATAAATTGCATAGGCTGTCCTGCTTGCCTATTTTTCTTAAAAATCGGAAAAAATCTTAAAGAGCAGCTTGAGAGAGCAAAAATTCCTGCCTTTTATTATGCTGTCAAAATTTTTTAGCCTATTCCGTTTAACAAAGCCCCTGCCACAAGAGCAATAACAGACATGGGCACATATACATATCTTCCTAAAAATATAATTCCCTCTCCCACAGGCTTTTTCCTGCCTGTGTTTATTTCTTTAAGTGCTTCTTCCTTTCTGCATACAAAGAAGAACATAAAGCCTGCTATTGCTGCACCTAAGGGACAGATATAAATGGAAACTGCATCCATCCACTGACCTGTTATTCCCTGAATTGCCAGAGCCGCAATGCACCCAAGTCCGCAGGTTATAAGGCAGGCAGATGTCCTTTTAAGCTTGAACACCTCCTGCATGGTGGCAACAGGCGCCTCGTATAAATTTATAAGTGAGCTTACACCTGCAAAAAGCACACATATGAAGAATATCATTCCCACTATCCTTCCGCCGGGCATGCCGTTGAATACATTTACAAGCCAGATAAACATAAGCTCAGGGCCGCCCTTTGAAAGATTTCCGCCGGCTGCTGCCATGGATGGGATAATTACCAATGCAGATAAAAGTGCGGCAGCTGTGTCAAAGAAAGCCACATTTTTTGAGGAAAACACCAAATCCTCCTTTTCAGAAAGATAGGAGCCGTATATTACGCTTCCGTTTCCTGCCACTGAAAGGGAGAAAAATGCCTGCCCGAAGGCAAAAATCCAAAGCTTTGGATTTTTGAGCATATGGGGATTTAGTGTGAATATATAAGAATAGCCCTCATGTGAATTGGGGAGTGTGAAAATGTAAAGCCCCAGACCTGCCAAAAGGAAAAAAAGCACAGGCATCATAAATTTATTTGACCTTTCAATTCCCCCTCCTATGCCCATTATCATAATAAGGGCGCTGACAGCAAGTCCTGTTATCAGCCACATATTATTTCCTTGACCTCCCAAAACAAGGGATATGCTTTCAGATAGGGCAGCTGTCTCGAAGGCTGCCTCATTAAATGCCTCTCCTATCAGTGCCATGTCTGTTCCCAGATTGTATAAATCTCCTGAAATTCCCATAAATGTGTATCTGAAAATCCAGCCCACAACCACTGTATAGCCTATCGCCAGGGTCATTGAGCCTATTACCGGAAAAAGCCCTGCAATCTCCCCTGCCCTTCTGCTCCCCTTCATTTCGGCACAGTATCCAAAGGCGCCTATGGGCCCTGATTTTGTCATTCTTCCCAGCGCAAACTCCCCCAAAACACCGGAGGATGAAATTAAAACAACAAAGAAAAAATAAGGCAGCAAAAATGTAAGGCCGCCCCAAACAGAAACCATAATTGGGAAACGCCATATATTGCCCATCCCTACGGCCGAGCCTATGCAGGATAATATAAAGCCCCAATTACTCCTGAATCCGTCTCTTGTTTCTCTGTTCTTCTCTTTGATTTCCAAGCCCTTCACTTCTTTCTGCATCTTTTTTTGGTGATGTTCACCACTTCAATCCTTTTTTTGCATATATCAGTATTTTTATGCAGAAAAAGAATTGTGTAAGCCACATTCTATCACAGCTATGGCTTATGTACAAGTAGTTTTTTGATTTAATCTTTTAAAGTGAAACAATCAGAGCACTTTTTAAGCATAAAAAAGGCTGTAAAATGGCAGTAAGGCTGAAAAAATCAACAGATAAAAAATTATGGCAGATGATAAAAATTTATACTTTGTCTATACATCTCTATCAACATGATATGAATACAGCTAAATGCTATGTTATGTAAAATTTATAAAAATACAAATGTCATCAGGCGCAATACCGGAATATATCACATAAACAAATGCCCGAAAATGGTCAGCTGCCCGATAATGAGCATATGCGCTCAAAAACGGTCACAGCAAGATGGAATTTTAAAAGCGGGCAAACGGCCAAAAACAGAAAAATAAGAAATACATGCTTACCTTTGCTGTATAAATATGCCTGTAAGGGAAAATAAAGTGATGCAAATGAGAAAAAAGCAAAAAACAAAATCGCTCTTAAAGGTTGGCACAATATTTGCGTTATATATAGGCAGAGCTGAGCAAGATCTCAGAATAAAAATGCGGAGGGAATACATGATGAAATTTGGACTTTTGAAAGATATTAAGGTTGGTGAATATCGCACCATTGTAACACCTGCTGAGGTCAACGCCATCATAGGGGACGGACATGAGGTTTATGTGCAGCGCGGTGCAGGCGAGGGCTCCGGTTTTTCCGATGACAGCTATGTGGCTGAGGGCGCCAAGATGCTCGATACAATGGAGGAAATATATGCAGTCTGCGATATGGTGACCAAGGTTAAGGAGCTTGAGCCTTGCGAATACAAGCTGCTGCGTGAAAACCAGATCATATTTACCTGTATCCACCCTGCTGCCCACCCTAAGGAGCTTCAGGCTATATTGGACAGCAGATGCATCGCCTTCACTGCTGAGGATGCCCACCGCTACGGCTCTCCCAACTGTGAGGCTGCCGGCAAGCAGGGCGCTCTGATGGGATTGGAATCTCTTCAATCCATTCACGGCGGCAAGGGCAAGTTTGTCAACGGCTTAGGCGGCGCTCCGGGAGTTAAGGCCCTGGTTCTGGGCGGAGGAACTGTCGGACGTGCTGTCACCTCTGTGCTGCACGCTCTGGGTGCTTGGGTAACTGTGATGGATGTGAATATCGGCTGTCTGAGAGACATCAAAAGGCAGTTTAATGAGGAGGTCAACACCATGATTTCCAACCGCTACAACATCAAAAAGCTGCTGCCTGAGATTGATGTGGTCTACAACTGTGTGAAGTGGCCTAAGGATGCAGCCGATTTCATGATAACGCGTGAGATGGTGCGCTCTATGGAGAAGGGCTCTGTAATTGTGGATATAAGCAATGACATAGGCGCTATTGAAACCTTCCACGAAACCACACACGATAACCCCCGCTACATTGAGGAGGGCGTGGTCCACTACTGTGTCAGCAACATTCCCGGCTCTATTGCCCAGTCCACATCTATCGCTTATTCTGCCTCGGTGCTGCCTCACTTCCGTTCCATTTTAAACAACGGTGTAGCTGAGGCCTGCGTCAAAGATGGCTTTTTGCGCCGCAGCCTTACCGCCTACAAGGGCTATCTGACACATGAAGAGAGCAGCGCCATACAGAACCGCCCGTGGATTCGCCCCGAGGACATTTTGGAAATTGCCGATCGCAATCTGGACATGGCCCCTCCTGCAACCGGCACAAGGTCTGATAACTTCATAAAGAAATAAACCGATATAACTGCCTCAAGCTGCCTTGGTATGTCAGCTTTGTCAGCTTTTGTACCAAGGTATTTTTTAAAACAGGCATAAGTATAGGAGGGTAAACGGCTTTCTGCTGAGAAATGCTCTGCACAGCACATAGCCAAGATAAATTAAGGAGGTAAGCTATGAGCGCTCAAGATGTATTGATGGACTTTGCGATTGCGTCCGTATTTATTCTGTTCGGACTTCTGATCCGTGCCAAAGTTTCCTTTGTTCAGAAATTCTTTGTGCCTGCCAGCATGATAGCAGGCTTCATTGCACTGGCACTCGGCAGCCAGGGATTAAACATACTCCCCTTCTCTGACAGCATCGGCAGCTACCCCGGTGTTCTTATTATCCTGATTTTTGCT
Organism: Oscillospiraceae bacterium; assembly: GCA_020024215.1. Taxonomy (GTDB): domain Bacteria; phylum Bacillota; class Clostridia; order Oscillospirales; family Ruminococcaceae; genus Yanshouia. Next base: position 11,504 of record JAHHUC010000002.1, read on the forward strand.
GCCGTCGGACTTAACGGCTTCACATTCTCCAAAGAGGGCTTTAAGTCTGACATGGGACGCATTGGCTCCTATTTTTCCTATAAGGTTCTGGCTCAGGTCATTCAGTTTGCACTGGCTCCCCTCTTCTCCATCCTTGTGATTTCCAAGATATTTCCCGACATCAATTACAGCTTCGGCCTTCTGCTGGCAGCCGGCTTTTCCGGAGGACACGGCACCGCCGCCGCTGTTGGCTCAGCACTTAATAAGATGGGCTTTGCCGATGCCACTGATATTGCCATGACCTGCGCCACCGTAGGTATTCTCTCGGGTATATTCGGGGGACTTTTCTTCATCAAGCTGGGCACTAAACGCGGCTGGACCAAGTATATTGACAGCTTTCAGTATATTTCCGGCGATCTGCGCACCGGTATGATAAAGGATGATGAGAATCGCCCCTTTATGGGCAAGGAGACAATTTCCTCTGTGGCTTTGGATCCGCTGGCATGGCACCTTGCCCTGCTGCTGACCGCCTGCGGAAGCGGCATTGTAATCAACAAATGGATTTTAAAGACGACCGGGCTGGATCTTCCCAATTACCTGCTGGCCTTTTTGGCTGCCATATTGATGTTTTTCTTTAACCGCAAAGTCGGAATCTGCCATTATGTTGACGAAAATGTGGTCAACCGCATCTCCGGTACTGCAACTGATTTTCTGGTATTCTTCGGCATCGCCTCCATAAAGATTTCTGTAATTGTAAAATATGCCATGCCGCTGGTTCTCTTGCTGATTTTTGGCATTGTGATTGTTGTTGTGACACTTATGTACTTTGGCCCCGCCATGAACAAGGGCAGCTGGTTTGAGCGCTCCATCTTTGTATGGGGCTATTCCACCGGAGTGTTTGCAATAGGCTTCATTCTGCTGCGCATAGTGGACCCTCTGAACAAATCCAAAACCTTGAATGACACCGCTTTTGCAGCACCCTTTACCACACCTATTGAGATGTTTGCCTGGTCGATGGGGCCAATTATGCTGATGAACGGACAGCACTGGAAATTTGTATGCCTCTATCTGGCAATTCTGGCTGCCTGCATTATTGTAAACATAATGTTCAAGTGGTGGTATCGCAAACTTCCCCTTGATCGTCCGGCAGATGACTAAAAAATTAAATTTTTCCCTTATGTACGCAGCACTATTTTTATATGATAAAATAATAAAATCGTGATGAAACGATGGAAAGAGGTGCGCTGCAATGAGGCTGATTGAGGAACTGTTCCAAGGCAAGGGATATATTGACGGCATCACCATCATCAATTTAGATGGCGAAATTCTGTTTACTGCCAAATTTAATGAGAAGCTTAATCCGGATGTTATGCAGGATGATACGGTTGGGAAAAACTTCTTTGAGATATATCAGAATCTTAACCCCGGTACCAGCACCACCATAAAGGCGATGGAGTGTGGTGTACCTGTCTATGTGGAGGATCAGCTGCTGAAGATCAAGGGGAAGGAATCCATCAGAATTACATCCCTTTCAATCCCAATCAAGCGGGGGGAGCGAACGGTGGGCGCCATCGACCTGTCACTTCAGGAAACAGAGAGCGACGCTGCACCTGATGTGGTTCCGGTGCAGCTTAGCACATCGGACTTTTCAAAGGACAATACAAAAAAATTATTCAACCAGGACACAGCCCACTTTACCATAGATGACATAATCGCCAACGAGAAAAAGATGCGTCAGCTTAAAAGCTATGTCCCGGTGGTAGCAAACTGCTCACTGCCTGTCCTTATTTATGGGGAAACAGGAACCGGAAAGGAGGTCTTTGCACAGGCCATCCACAATTCCTCTCCCCGCCGGAATATGCCCTTTGTGGCACAAAACTGTGCCGCCTTGCCGGAGACACTGTTGGAAAGCATCCTGTTTGGCACAGCAAAGGGTGCATTCACAGGCGCTGCCGAGAATAAGGGCCTTTTTGAATTAGCCGACGGCGGAACGCTGTTCTTGGATGAAATCAACTCCATGCCCATTTTGCTTCAATCCAAGCTGCTTAGGGTGCTTCAGGATGGCTGCTTCCGTGCCCTTGGCTCCCGATATGTAAAAAGCGTGGATGTCAAGGTGATTGCCGCCATAAATGTGGATCCTCTGCTGGCCATTGAAAAGGGACAGCTGCGCCAGGACATCTACTACCGCCTGAGCATGATGTCAATTAACATTCCTCCCCTGCGTGATCGAAAGGGGGACATTCATTCCTTTATCAAGCTCTATGTAAACAAGCATAATGCAACCTTTCAAAAACAGATCCGCTACATCTCTAAAAATCTCATTGCCGCTATGGAGTCCTACGACTGGCCGGGAAATTTGCGGGAGCTGGAGCACATCATTGTGTACGGCATGAGCAGGGTGGACAGCATGGAGACTGTGCTGAAATTAAAGGATATTCAGGATAAGTTCCCACAGCTTTTAAGAAAGCAGACAGAAGCTGCACAGCAGCCTGTCTGTATGCTGCGCCAGACGGATCTGCCTGTCGGGCCCTGCTCCTTGCGCCAGATTATGCAGGAAATTGAGCGAAGCTTAATCTCAGAGGCATTGGAGGCAACCGGCGGCAATGTGGCCAAGGCAGCCAGACGTCTTCAGATTCCCCGGCAGACACTTAACCGAAAGATACAGCAGTTAGAGATAAAGATATAAGCCTTTGGAGCTATGGAAGATAAGGTTGAATTTTTGAAGATTCAAATGAAAAAAAACTGTTAAAAATACTTTGCTGCTTTTGGAAATCCGTGATTTACAGCCTTGGCACAGACTGCTTTATTGTGCCTGCCAAAATTGCCCCCGGCGGTGCAGCAGGCATTGCGCTATTGATAAACCATGTGACCAACCTGCTTGTCGGTACATTTACACTGCTGAGCAACCTGCCCCTTTTATTTTTGGCATGAAAATATCTCAGCTGCAATTTTGCAATCAATACTGCTGTGCCGGTCATCATTGTCCTTGACTTCATTGTTACCCATTTGTGTCCGCTGTATGCCAAAGATCGGCTGATGGGCAATGGGAAAATCGCAGTAGGCATTGGCATGGGACTTGTATTCATAGCCGGCTGCACCACCGGCGGAACCGACATCGCCGAATATCTTCTGCAAAAGAAATTTCTATATTTTCCCATTCGGCGGGCACTTCTGATAATTGAGGGCTTTGTTCTGGCCGGCTCCATCGTGGTGTTCCAGAATGTGGATGCAGGTCTTTTGGGACTTATCAGTGTGTTTGTCCGGACCAAAACCATTGATGCGCTGATGTATGGAAGCATATCGGCAAATCAGGCCATCATCATAACCGGGCAGTCCCATTCCGTTTCCAAGCGTATTATTCAGGAATTGGAGCGAACCGCCACCATTTTGAACGGACATGGCGCATACAGCAAAGCCCCTGTTGATGTTGTGCTCTGCACAGTCAGAAAATCTGAAATTGCAAAGCTTAAAACAATTATCAGCGACTGCGGCAAGGATGCCTTTGTTACAGCAAATGAAACTGTCGAGGTTCTGGGGCTTGGCTTCAAAGACTTTTCAAAATGAGCAGATAAGAACATTTTCAGACTGCACTGTCAGCTTCTTTGAAACAACATAATTAAATGAAAGGACCTGAAAAAAATGGATGAGAGACTTAACTTTTTGTTCCTGACTGAGGAGGAAGCCATTCAAGCCGGCGCTAAGGATATGGCACACTGCATTGAGGTGATGGATGAGGTCTTTCAGCTTATGGGCAAGGGGGATTATATCATGGGAGGCCCAAACCACAACGCCCATGGAATCAAGATCTATTTTCCAAAGGAAACAAAATTCCCCAATATGCCAATCAAGGGGCCGGACCGCCGCTTTATGGCCCTGCCTGCCTATCTTGGCGGACGATACAACTGCTGCGGACAGAAGTGGTACGGCTCCAACATTGCCAACCATGAAAAAGGTCTGCCCCGCTCCATCCTGACCACTCTGCTCAATGACCCGGACACCGGCGCTCCCATTGCATTTATCTCCGCCAATGCACTGAGCGCAACTCGAACCGGTGCAATTCCCGCAGTAGGCGCCAAATATTTTGCCCGAAAGGATGCAAAGGTGCTCAGTGCCGTCGGCGCAGGTGTCATCGGGCGTGCCTGTATGTCTGCTCTGATGATTGCCCTTAAAAATATTGAGGAGGTTCGGGTGTATGATCTTAACTATGAGGCTGCCAAAGCCTGCTGCGACCAGCTGTCCTGTACCTACGGCGTGCGCGCTCTGGCTGTTGGCAGTGTGGAGGAGGCTGTGTGCAAAGCAGACGTGGTCAATGTGGCAACCTCCGGTGCTGTCTCACCCGAAATTCGGGATGAGTGGCTTAAGGAGGGTGTGCTGCTAACCTTGCCCGCCGGCGCCAATATCACCGGCAGCACCATGAAGAAATGCAGAATTGCTGTTGACAATCGTAAGATGTATGAGGCATACGCAAATGAGCTGCGTGGTCTGCCCGGAGGATTTTCTGCCAATCTCAGCGGAATCTGCGGTTTTATGATGGATTTGCTGGAAAGCAAAGAGCTTAATAATGAGGATATTGTGGATCTTGGTGACGTGGCCAATGGCAGCAGCATTGGCAGAAGCAATGACAGCGAGCGGTTCATCTTCATTATGGACGGCATGCCTATTGAGGATGTGGCATGGGGCTGCACCATCTATCAGAACGCTTTGAAACAGGGCTTGGGAACCAGGCTCAACCTATGGGAGAATATACTGTAAATTCAAGATATCTTAAATAAAAGCCCTGTTCATGCGGCGAAATTTTGCTGTATGAACAGGGGCTTTATGCTTTGGAGGGAATGTTCAATATTCTCTCTGTGCAGCCTTCTTTTCGTTGAGAATATTTTCAATACATTCAGGATTCTCAGTGGACTGAGGCGCAATCCGGCGCCCCAAACAGAAGCCATAATGGGGAAATGCCGCCCTTGGCTTCTTTCTGCATCTTTTTTTGGTGATGTTCACTCCTTCAATCCTTTTTTTGCATATATCAGTATTTTTATGCAGAAAAAGAATTGTGTAAGCCACATTCTATCACAGCTATGGCTTATGTACAAGTAGTTTTTTGATTTAATCTTTTAAAGTGAAACATTTTCCCGCCTGCTGCAAAAAGTGAAATTTTTAAGCAGGTGTTTTATTTTGCAAATTTTTCTTTATTTGGCTAAATGCACAGCGAATGACAGCCTGATACTGTTCAAAAATACTTTTCCGTGATATAGTATAAGAAAATCTATTTTAAGGGAGGGTAAAAATGCTCTTATCAGCAGAACATATTTCCATCAACTTCGGTATGCGCCAGCTTTTGGACGATGTCAGCTTCTATCTCAAGGAGGGCGATAAAACAGGCATAATAGGCATAAACGGAACAGGGAAATCCACTTTTTTAAAGGTGCTTTCCACAGAAATGAATCCGGATGAGGGAAAGGTTAAAAAAAATCCCAACATCAAAATCAGCTATCTTCCCCAAAACCCTGTTATGAAAGAGGATGCAACAGTCCTGGAGCAGGTGTTCCTGCATATACCCTCGGAATTTAAGCTTGTCCATGAATATGAGGCAAAATCCATGCTGAATAAGCTTTCCATATTTGATTTTGATGAAAAGGTGGGAGAGCTTTCCGGAGGGCAAAGAAAAAGAGTTGCGTTGGCCGGAGCACTTTTAGTTCCTGCCGATGTGCTTATACTGGATGAGCCCACCAACCATCTGGATGCGGAAATGACCGCCTATTTGGAGGAAAGGCTCAAAAAATTCAAGGGCGGACTTATAATGGTCACACATGACAGATACTTTCTTGAAAGGGTGGTAAACCACATAACCGAGCTTTCAAGGGGAAAGCTTTATCATTATGAAGCCAACTATTCCAAGTATCTAAAGCTCAAGGAGCAGCGTCAGGAGATGGCAGAGGCAAGCGAAAGAAAGCGCCAGTCCATTTTAAGGGTTGAACGGGAGTGGATTTTAAGAGGCTGCAAGGCCCGCTCCACAAAATCCAAGGAGAGGATAGAGAGGTACGAAAATCTTTTGAATCAGGATTCTCCCCAATATGATGACAGTGTGGAAATGACTGTTTCCTATCAAAGGCTGGGAAAAAAGCTGATTGAGCTTGATAATGTGACCAAATCCTTTGGCGAAAAAACTGTCATAAGGGATTTTTCCTACAATCTTCTTAAAAATGACCGCATAGGAATAGTAGGTCACAACGGAGCAGGCAAGTCCACACTTTTGAATATCCTTGCAGGAAAATTAAAGCCGGATAAGGGCACTGTGGAAATAGGCTCAACTGTAAAAATAGGCTATTTCACGCAAGAAGGCAGGGAGCTTGATCTAAACCAAAGGGTATTTGACTTTATACATGACATAGCAGATGAAGTTAAGACAAATGAGGGCACCTTCTCGGCAAAGCAGATGATGGAAAGATTTATGTTCCCAAAGGAGCTTCATTCTGTTCTTATAGGAAGGCTTTCAGGCGGTGAAAGAAGAAGGCTTTATCTTCTCTCTGTGCTTATGGATTCTCCGAATGTGCTTTTGTTGGATGAGCCTACCAACGATTTGGACATTACCACGCTCTCTGTTTTGGAGGATTATCTGCAAGGCTTCCTTGGCCCTGTAATAACCGTTTCCCATGACAGATTTTTCTTAGACAAGCTATCTGAATCCATATTTGAGGTAAAAGGAGACGGCAGAGTTTTAAGATATACCGGCAACTGGTCAGATTGGGAAAGCAAGAAAAAGGAGGAGGAATACCCAACAGAAAGGGAGCAGGAAAAAAGCAGTCCGGCTGAAAGAACACACACAAGAAAGCTTAAATTCACATTCAAGGAGCAGAAGGAATTTGAGACAATAGACGAGGATATAATGGAGCTGGAGGAAAAAATAAAGGACTGCCAAAATGAGCAGACAGCCTTTACAAGCGATTATGTAAAGCTTCAGCAGCTTCAGCAGCTTCAGTCGGATTTGGAAAAAGAGCTTAAGGAAAAGACAGAAAGATGGGTTTATCTCAACGAGCTTAAAGAAAAAATAGATGCGCAGCATTAGATTCTTTGGAGGAAATGCGTTATGGAAGAAAAAAAGCAAATCAAAGCCAATGAAGAGGCTGTCCACAAGCGCCGCCCCAGATATAAGGGAACTCACCCGAGAAAATTCAGCGAAAAATACAAGGAATTGAACCCTGAAAAATATGCCGATACAGTGCAGAAAATAATGGACAAGGGCAATACTCCTGCCGGTATGCACATTTCAATTATGGTGGATGAGATACTTGACTTTTTGGATATAAAGCCGGGACAAAATGGGCTTGACGCCACACTGGGCTATGGCGGACACACACTTGCAATGCTTAAAAAATTAGAGCACCAAGGGCATATTACAGGGCTTGACATAGACCCCATAGAATCAGTCAAAACCCGTGAAAGACTTCTTTCAAAGGGATACGATGAAGAGGATGTAACAGTCAAGCTTATAAACTTTGCCGACATAGACAAGGTGGCAGAGGAATTTGGGCTTTTTGACTTTGTTCTGGCAGATTTGGGAGTGTCCTCCATGCAGATAGATGACCCGTCAAGAGGATTTTCCTTTAAGCATGAGGGCCCTTTGGATTTAAGGCTGGATCCCTCCCACGGAATACCTGCATCAGAAAGGCTTAAAAGGGTGAGATACCAAGAATTTGTAAATATGCTTATAGAAAATTCCGATGAGCCTTATGCAGACCAGATAGCCCATGAGCTGTTTCACAGAAGAAAGCACCATATTCTCATTGAAACCACCAAGGACCTTTATGATGTAATTGAAACCGCCCTTTCCTTTCTCCCTGAAAAGAACAGGAAGGATATTGTTAAAAAGTCCTGTCAGAGGACCTTTCAGGCGCTTAGAATAGACATAAACAATGAGTTTGGCGTGCTGACTGCCTTTTTGCAGAAATTGCCCAAAATTTTAAAGCCCGGCGGACGTGCAGCAATACTGACCTTCCATTCGGGGGAGGACAGGCTGGTTAAAAAGTCATTTAAAAATCTTCAAAGAGAAGGGGTTTACAAGGAGGTGGCACGAGATGTAATAAGGCCCTCCTACGAAGAATGTAAAAGAAACAGCCGTGCCACATCGACCAAGATGAGATGGGCAATAAAGGCATGATGCTTGCGTTTTTAAATTGCCGCAACAGATGCCTTCAGCAAAAAAAGGAGTGATTTCAATAGACAGAAAAGAGACTGTAACCCTCACAAATATGTGTATGATTTATAAGGACGGTCAGGTTCTTGTGCAAAACAAGGTCGGCAGCAGCTATAACGGCATAACCTTTCCCGGCGGTCATGTGGAAAAGAATGAGGCCTTTGCCGATGCTGTAATACGCGAAATATATGAAGAAACCGGGCTTACCATTCAATATCCCAAGCTGTGCGGCATTAAGGATTGGACCGAAGCTGACGGCTCCAGATATATAGTTCTGCTTTATAAAACGGATAAATTCTGCGGTCAGCTAAAAGCCTCTCATGAGGGAGAGGTTTTCTGGGCTGAGTTGGACAAGCTTTCAAAAATGAAGCTTGCCCTTGACATGGAGGATATGCTGAAGGTGTTTTTGGATGACAGCCTCAGTGAATTTTATTATTATCTCAAGGATGATAAATGGGTTCACGATTTAAAATAGAAAAATATTTTAAATTATATGAAAAAATCGGAATGTGAAGTATATGCTCACACCCCGATTTTATTTTGCAGCCTTATAAAAATATTTTCTTTACTCCTTCTCTTTTTCTATTTTAAAAACATTTATGGTATCCGCATCAGGACAGCAAAATCTGGCAGTGCCCTCCTCTTCTCCCGGAATAGAGCCGCCATAGCGCAAAATATCAACATAAGGAAATGCCACATGCATTGCCATAGGGCACAAGTTTCCCCTCTCCTTGTCAAAATCGAAGCTGTCGCCTATTTTATGACCTCTGTGACACGGCTTGCTGCCCAGCCTGTCCACCAGCGTGATTTTTATTTTGGGACGCGCCATCTAAAATTCCCCCAAATAGCTTTCAATGTCAATTCCTCTTAGCTTATCCTCATTGGAAAGGCTTTTTTCTATCAAAAGCCTCACCAGCCTCACCGCCCCTTCAACCGATTTTTCCATACTTTTTCCGTTCATAACAGCACCCAGCATCAAAGATGAAAAAATATCTCCTGTTCCGGGGAACCTTACGGGAATGTTGTCAAAGGGCACAGAGAAAAATCTCTTTTCCTTGTCATCATAGCAGCAAACCTTATGCACATTCTGCGATATGCAGCTTGTTATTGCAACAGATTTTGCACCAAGCCCTCTTAAATCGCATATTAGCCTTTCTATATGCTCATCAGTGGGATTTTCCTCATATTCATGCCCTGTCAGAAAAACAGCCTCTGTATAATTCGGCACAGCATAATCACAGCAGCTGATAAGCTTTTTCATGCTTTGAACAGTCTCTGCACCCATTTTAGGATAGAAGCTTCCGTCATCTCCCATGATAGGGTCACAGAGTATTACTGTTCCCTTTTTTGACTGACGTGAGCAGTATTCACTTATAAGCTCTGACTGCTGATTGTTTACAATAAAGCCGGTGGCAATCGCATCAAAGGAAAAGCCCAGCTCCTCCCATATTTTAAGAGAACTTTTCATATAATCGGTGGTATCCAAAATTTCAAATTTTCCATAATCCAATGTGTTGGACACTAAGGCGGTCGGAAGATTGTGAACATTTACACCCATTTTTGACATGACAGGTATCATCACACTTAAAGCAACCTTGCCATAGCCTGCCAAATCGTTTATAAGCAAAGCTTGTTTATTCAAAGAAGATTCCCCCCATAAAATTTTAAGCTTTTTTAATTGTAGCACAAATTTTTAATTTATAAAAGCCATAACAGAAGGATTTGCCTTAACCATACAGGCAATGCTTTAGGTTTAAGCGCCCCAAAAGCCTTATAAAGCCCCTTAAAAGGCTGTTCTGACATGAAATTTTTAAATTTGCTCTTATGATTGAATCCCGCCTTAATTTGTGCTAACATAAATTGAAAGCATACAAAATTCATCAAGAAAGGGTTTGATAATATGGAAGGCATTAAAAAAATTCCTGCCAGAAATGAAGTGGCAGAGGAATACACATGGGCAATAGAGGATATGTATGAAAATAAGTCGCTCTGGGAGAAGGACATTCAAAGGGCAAAAGATACAGCCGATAAATGCGCTTCATTCAAAGGCCGTTTAGATGAAAATGCAAAAAATCTGCTTGAATTTTTACATCTTACAGAGGATTTGATGCTTATTCTGGACGATGTTTCCGGCTATGCTTCAAGGATAAAGGATGTGGATACATCCGATCCAGAGGGGCAGAGCATGGAATCGTCAGCATTGAGCCTTTTGGTTGAGTGCGACGGAAAGGTTTCCTTTTCTTCCCCTGAAATTTTGGCAATTTCTGATGAAACATTGGAAAAATTCTACAATGAACAGCCTGATTTGGAATCCTTCAGAAGATATCTGACAGATTTAAGAAGAAGCCGTGAGCATATTCTCTCACCGGAAATAGAAAAGGTTCTCGCCGATGCAGGAGAAATGGCACAGACTGCCCAGCAGAGCTATTCAATGCTCAATAATGCAGACCTTAAATTCCCGAATGCTGTGGATTCTTTGGGAAATGAGCACGAATTGACACACGGCAGCTTTATTCCGCTTATGCAGTCAGAGGACAGAAATCTTAGAAAATCTGCATTCAAAGCCCTTTATTCCACATATGAAAGCACCATCAATACATCTGCCTCACTTTTGGCAGGTCAGATAAACAGCCTGCGCTTTTTCGCCAAAACAAGAAAATATAACTCAACCCTGGAAGCTTCCTTAGATGCCACAAATGTGCCTGTTTCGGTGTATAAAAATCTCATAGAGGCGGTTCATAAGGATATTTCCTATCTTCACCGCTATATGAAGCTGAGAAAGAAGCTTTTAAATTTAGACGAGCTTCATATGTATGACCTTTACACCCCCATTGTGGACAATGCCAACGAAAAAATCCCCTTTTCAAAGGCAAGGGAAAATGTTATAGAGGCAGCTGAGGTTTTCAACGAGGAATATTCCTCTGTGCTGAAGAAGGCCTTTGACAACCGCTGGATAGATATTTATGAAAACAAGGGCAAGAGAAGCGGCGCATATTCCGCAGGTCAAACAGTTCATCCCTTTGTGCTTTTAAATTACAAGGAAACTTTGGATTCCCAGTTCACACTCTGCCATGAGATGGGCCATGCAATGCACTCTTACCTTTCAACAAAAAATCAAAGGCCTATTGACAGGCACTATGTAATTTTTGTGGCAGAGGTGGCCTCCACCTGCAATGAAGCCATCTTGATGAGAAGCCTTTTGGCTAAGACCAAGGACAAAAAGACAAGGGCTTATCTTTTGAACTATTTCCTTGAGCAGTTTAGAAATACACTTTACCGCCAGACAATGTTTGCAGAATTTGAGCTTAAAATAAATGAATTATCCGAAAGAGGAGAAAGCCTGACCGCCTCTAAATTAAATGAAATTTATCTTGAGCTCAACCGCTTCTACTACGGAAATGATGTGGTTGCCGATGAGGAGATTGCCATGGAATGGGCAAGGATTCCCCACTTTTACTACGACTATTATGTTTTCCAATATTCCACCGGATTTTCTGCTGCAATAGCCCTTTCTGAAAAGATTTTAACAGGGGAGAAAAAGGATGTTGAAAACTATCTCAACTTCCTTTCCGGGGGCTGCTCTAAGGACCCAATCTCACTTTTAAAGGGTGCCGGAGTTGATATGACCACACCGGAGCCTGTTCACAATGCATTGAAGCTTTTCAACTCACTTCTTGATGAGATGGAAGAGCTTACAAAATAATTTTTTGCTGCACAGATTCTTTTTATCAGGCTTCTGTGCAGCCTTTTTATTTTTTAGAAAGAATTGCGCAGGCTTTCATTGTAAAAAAGCCCATATGGTGGTAATATAGTCTGTGACTTAGATTTGTGTCCTTTAAAATACTTTTTATTGGAGGAATTGAATTGACCAATCCAAAATATGTCTTTGGACCTGTGCCGTCAAGAAGGCTGGGACGCTCCTTGGGCATAAGCCCCATACCTAAAAAAACCTGCAACTATTCCTGCATTTACTGCCAGCTGGGAAGAACCGACAAAATGACCAACGAGAGAAGGGAATTTTTCCCATTGGAGGATATTTTGGCTGAGGCTGAACAATATCTTAAAAACAGCAGCCTTTATGATGTCATCTCCATTGTGGGAGAGGGAGAGCCTACCCTCTATTCAAATTTGGGAAAGCTTATTGAGGGCATTAAAAAGCTTACCGACAAGCCGGTTGCCGTAATAACCAACGGTGCGCTTTTATATGATGAAAATGTGCGCCATGAGCTTTCCTCTGCCGATATAGTCCTTCCCTCTATGGACAGCTTTGATGAGGAAAGCTTCAGAAAAACCGACCGCCCCATAGGAACACTTCACTTTTCTGAGGTCTTTGAGGGATTAAAGAAATTCACACACCAATTCGAGGGAAAAATCTTCATGGAAATAATGCTCATGGACGGCATAAACGATGACAGGGCATCAATAGAGAAATTTAAGGAGGCTTTATCCCATCTTAAATATGACCGCGTTTATATAAACACGCCTGTAAGACCTCCTGCTGAGGAAAGGGCAAAAATTTCCTCAAAGCAGGCCATAGAGGCTGCTGTAAACTCCTTAGGCGGAATTTCCATAGATTCTCTGACCACAGGCTCCTTTTTCAGCGAGATAGAGGATGATTATGACGCCATACTCAGCATCATAGGCCGCCACCCTATGAATCAACATGAGATAAAAGGATTTTTAGAATCAAGGAAAAATGCTTCACCTGAAAAAATTTTAGAAAGGCTGCATCAGGATGAGAGGATAGAACCTGAGGAATACAAGGGCTATATAACCTTCAGACTTAAATAGTGAGGAAAAAAATATGTACGGAACAATAAAAAAAGTAGCTGCCATACATGACCTTTCAGGCTTTGGCAGAGCATCCCTAACAGCTATTATCCCCACGCTTTCATCTATGGGTATTCAGGTCTGCCCCCTGCCCACCGCAATTTTATCCAACCACACAGGCGGCTTTTCCAATTACAGCTATGTGGATTTAACCGATTCTATGGAGGAATATATAAATATGTGGAAGCAGCTAAAGCTGGAATTTGACTGTATATATTCCGGCTTTTTAGGCTCTACAAGACAGATAAACATAGTCTCAGATTTTATAGACCACTTTGGAAAAAATGATAATCTGGTGGTGGTTGATCCTGTCATGGGGGATAATGGGCAGCTTTATTCCTCATACAGCCCGGATATAATACCGCAGATGAGAAAGCTGGTGGCAAAGGCTGACCTTATCACGCCCAATTTTACCGAGGCTGCCTTTCTTTTAGGAAAGGACAAATGCCCCGAAAGCATAGATTCTCAGGAAATAAAGGCATGGCTCAGAGAGCTTTCTGACATGGGGCCTGACATTGTGGTTATAACAAGTGTGCCGGATAAGGATATAAGGGATAACACACTGGTTGCTGCCTTTGACAAGATAAACGGAATATTCTGGAAGGTAGGCTGCAAATACATCCCTGCTGCCTATCCCGGAACAGGCGACACCTTTGCCAGCGTTCTCATAGGAAGCCTTTTGCAGGGCGACAGCCTGCCTGTATCACTTGACAGGGCTGTGCAGTTTATCTCCCAATGCATAAAGGCAAGCTATGGCTTCAACTACCCCAAGAGAAACGGCGTGCTTTTGGAGAAGGAGCTGGGAATTCTGAATATGCCTGTGCTTATAAGCGGATATGAAATGCTTTGAAATTTTTAAAGAAACGCACTTTAAAGCCGAAAAAAGGTGCTTCACCACAAAATTTGATGGTGAAGCACCTTTTTCTTGTTGTGCTTTTTTAATAGCTTAAATACTCTTTCTGCTTTTTTAAAAATAAGCACCCACAATCTGTTATGCTTAAATCTCTTATCAAGCTTAAACCGGATAAATCGGTCAGCCCTTTTAACAGAAAGCTGCCGCTTTAAGGCCGTTTGCTGCCATTTTATTTCTCATTGGTGCTTCCTGCTTCAAAGCTTATTTTAAGCAGGGAATTTTTGGGAAGTGAGGCTAAAAGTATATCACCTGTTTTTATTCTTGCCCCGCTGATTTTTTTATTGGTCAAAAGATTTTTAAAAGGCACATCTGCCTTCGCCTTCAGGGGATTTTGGGATTTATTAAAGGCAAAAATTATTTTTTCCTTTTGGTTTTCCCTTGAAAGCACAAAGGAATTTTCATTTTCAAATACAATTTTCAAATCTCCGTCGGCAAAAACATCCATACAAAGCCTTATTTTCCCAAGCTTTTTAAAGAAAGGCAGAACAGGGCTTTTATCAACCGCTTTCCATTTGAAGGGCCTTCTGCAAAAGGGATCGTGATAGCCCTCCATGCCTATTTCGTCCCCGTAAAAAACAGAGGGCAGCCCCGGCATAAAATATAAAAGCGCATATGCCTTTTTCAGCCTTTCAAAGCCCTCTTTAAATTCCTCCCGGGTTAAAAAGGTTTTGGATAAAAGCTCATTATCATTGTTGTCAAGGCTTTTTACTCCCAGAACGGTTATCAGCCTTTCGGTGTCATGCGTGCTGAGAGGATTCATAAGGTGAAGCTTTGCAAAGTCAGGATACTGATAATTGATTATCTTCACGGTTTGCAGAAACTTTTCCACATTTCCTTCTTTAAAAAGTGAAATAACAGCCTCTCTCAAAGGATAATTCATCACCGAATCCAACTGCTCGCCCAGAAAATATTTTCTCCTTTGCCCATAGGAAATCTTGTTTGAGGCGTTCTCCCAAACCTCGCCTATTATTATGGCATCCTTGTCCGTTTCCTTTACGCTTTTTCGAAAATTTTCAAGAAACTTATCCGAAAGCTCGTCGGCCACATCCAATCTCCAGCCGCCCAAGCCAAGGCTTCCCCATTTTTTTACAACAGAATTTTCCTTGCAGATGAAATTTATATAATCATCATTGTCCGAATTTACTCTGGGCAGAGTTTTTATGCCCCACCAGCTTTCGTATTCGTTGGGAAAGCTTTTAAAATTATACCAGCTGTAATATGGGGATTTTTGCGAATTGAAGGCTCCCACCGAAGCATAATGTTCATATTTGTTAAAATAAAGGCTGTCATCCCCGGTGTGGTTGAAAACTCCGTCCAAAATAAGCTTTATGCCATAGCTTGACGCAGCTTTTATAAGCTCCTTCAAGCCCTCCTCTCCCCCAAAGCCCTCATCGACTTCAAGATAATTTCCCGTGTCATATTTGTGATTGGAAAAGGCCTCAAAAACAGGGCTTAAATAGATATATTTTGTGCCAAGTGAGGCTATATAATCCATCTTTTGGGCTATGCCGCAGAGGTCGCCTCCGAAAACCGTGTTATTTTTTAAAAAATCCCCCGGTCTTTTTGCAAATTCCGGTGTGCCCTCATCCCAGTTTGTATTTAAAACAGAGGTTTCCTTTACAGGGGATTTTCCTGAAGAATAAAATCTATCCACAAATATATGATAGATTATTCCCTTCTGAGGCTTCAGACTGCCGGCATTTTTCTCAAAGATAAGCAGCTGCCTTTTATAATCAAATTTATCATAGACAAGCAGCTCATTTTTGCCCTTGAGCCTTATGTTCACAAAATAAAGCCCTGTGCCGAAATCCGAAAGCCTTAGACAGCATGAAAGGACATCACAGCCCTCCTCTAAATTTTCCCACAAAAAGGGAATGACTGTGCTTTTATAACCGTTGCAATATTCATCCTCATTGACAATAAGCTCTGCCCTGCTTATTCCCTCTTTTCTTTTTATTTTAAGCTCCAGCTTTAAAATATCCTCTGATGAAAAGGCTCCTTTGTCTGTAACATCCTTGCTTTTGAGAAATTTTTTAAGGGAAAAATCCATCTACTTCACCCTATCTGCTCTCCAAATATTATTGGCATAATCTTCAATGCTTCTGTCAGCCGAAAAATATCCTGCATGGGAAATGTTTATTACGGCTTTTCTGTACCACCTGTCACTTTTAGCATAATCATCCAGCATTTTTGCATCGGCGCGCATATATGCATCATAATCGGCAAGACACATAAAGGGATCTGCCACCTGATTGTTCCCTGACAGAAAATAGTTTTCCATCTCAGGGAAGGATACATTGTCCCAAAGCTCTGAGAGCATATTTATGCTTTCGCGTAAAAGGCGGTTGTTCTGATAATAGGAGAAGGAGTTGTAGCCCCTTGCCCAAAGGTCCTCCACCTCGTTGGCATTAAGCCCGAAAATATAGATATTGTCGTCCCCAACAGCCTCTCTTATCTCAATGTTGGCGCCGTCCTGGGTTCCTAAAGTAAGCGCTCCGTTTATCATAAATTTCATGCAGCTTGTGCCGCTGGCTTCCTTTCCTGCCAGGGAAATCTGCTCGCTTATGTCGCTGGCAGGGAATATCCTTTCAGCAAGACTTACATTGTAATCTTCTAAAAATACCACCTTCAGCTTTTCTCTGATTTTGGGATGCTTTTCTATCTCTGAGGAAACCTTGCAGATAAGCCTTATTATCTCCTTGGCAAAATAATAGGAGGGGGCTGCCTTTCCTGCAAAAATAAAGGTCTGGGGGGTTATATTTGCATCAGGATTATCCAAAAGTATTCTGTAATAGGAGATTATCTTCAATATATTCAAGGTCTGGCGCTTATATTCATGTATCCTCTTAACCTGAACATCGAATACGGAATTTTCATCCACAACAATTCCGGTTTTCCTTTTAATCTCCTTAGAGAGGGCAAGCTTATTATCCCTTTTAATCTTCATAAGCCTTTCATGAACGCCTTTATCGTCCCTGAAGCTTTCAAAATCAATAAGCCTTTTGGGTTCTAAAATAAATTTATCGGATGTACATTCCTTTATCAGCTCACAGAGGGCGGGATTTGCCATGCAAAGCCAGCGCCTGTGGGCGATTCCGTTGGTGACATTGGTGAATTTCTGCGGTGTATATTCTTTGTAATTTTTGAATATTGTATCCTTCAGTATCTGAGAATGAAGCTTTGACACACCGTTTACCTTTTTAGAGCCGACTATCGCCAGATTGGCCATTCTCACTCTGCCATAGGATATGACAGCCATCTTAGAAATTTTATCCCAGCTTCCGGGATATCTTTGCCAAAGCTCATCACAAAACCTTCTGTTTATCTCCTTTACCAGCATATGTATTCTGGGAAGCCTCAAGCCGAAAAGCCCCTCGTCCCACTCCTCCAATGCCTCCGGCAGAACAGTGTGATTAGTATAGCTTACAACGCTTGTAACCGTGTCCCAAGCCCTTTCCCAGTTCCAGCCGTGCTCGTCTATCAAAATCCTCATAAGCTCAGGCACGCACAATGCAGGATGGGTGTCATTTATGTGTACGGCTATCTTATCTTTTAAATTGTCAAGCCTGCCGTATTTTTTAATATGATTTTCCACAATATTCTGCAAGGATGCAGAAACAAAAAAATACTGCTGACTCAGCCTAAGAAGCTTGCCCTCTGTGTGGTTATCGGCAGGATATAAAACCCGGCTGAGTGTCTCTGCATCTATGGAATCCTTCACGGCTGTGAAATAATTGCCCTGACTGAATAGATTCATATTGAATTTATTGGGGCTTTGAGCGCTCCACAGCCTCAAAGTTCCTATATTGGGGCTGTCATAGCCGGAAATCATCATATCATAGGCAACAGCCTTTACCTGCTCTGCCTTCTCATAAGAGATGTAATTTCTTCCGTCCTTCCAGTTTTCCACAACCTTTCCGCCGAAATTTACGGTGTAGCTTATGTCGCTTCTGGGGACAAGCCAGCTTTTTCCTTTTTCCAGCCAGTCATCCGGCAGCTCTATCTGCTGTCCGTCGATTATTTTCTGCTTGAAAAGTCCGTACTCATAGCAGATGGAATATCCGTATGTGGGATAGTTTTCGGTTGTCATGCTGTCCATAAAGCAGGAGGCAAGCCTTCCTAAGCCTCCGTTTCCCAAGCCGGGATCAGGCTCGTCCTCATACAGCTTGTTTATATCTCCCCCCAATTCACACACGGCCTTTTCATATACATCGGCAAGCCTTAAATTGTAAAGATTGTTTTTCAAGGAGGGGCCAACCAAAAATTCCATGCTGAAATAATATATCTTCTTGATTTCTTTTTGCTTTGTAAGAGAGCGCCAGGCTGTTCTTTTGGCGCTTAAAATATCCCTTACAGTCATAACTGTGGCTTCATACAGCTGAAGCTCGCTTGCATCCTGAGCTGTGACGCCAAAATATGTGGAGAGCTTCTTTTCTATGTTTTTCTTTACCTGTTTGACATTATATCCTTCCATACTGCCTCCGAATTTTTTAATGGGGGTATCCCATGCCCTCAAAATTTTTTATTAAAGCACAGGAACCCCCAATTTTAAATTTATTCGCCTATTATTTCTTTATAAAGAGCTATATATTTTTTTGCCGACCTATCCCATGAAAAATCCTTGTTCATGCAGGTTTTCACAAGCTTTTTCCACTCGTCCTGCCTTCTGTAAACAGAAAGCGCAAATTTAAGAGTGTTGAGCATATCATGGGCATTGTAGTTTTTGAAGGAAAATCCGTTTGTCTCTTCATCCATGGGATCATAGGGCTTTATTGTATCGGCCAAGCCTCCCACCTCTCTGACAAGAGGCACGGCGCCGTAGCGTGAGGCTATCATCTGCGCCAGACCGCAGGGCTCGCTTTTTGAGGGCATGAGAAATATATCGGAGGCGGAATATATTTTTTTGGAAAGCTCCTTGTCATAATCCAATATTATTCTGACATTGGGGCGGTTTTTATACATCTCATTTCTGAAAAATGCCTCATATTCTGCCTCGCCCTTTCCCAAAAGCACAAACTGTATATCCTCTGAAACCATCTCATTGAATACACACTTTATCAAATCCATGCCCTTGTGGGAGGCAAGCCGGGAAATTACAGCGACCACCGGCTTATTTTCCTTGACCTCCAAGCCATATTCCTGCTGGAAATTCTTTTTGCAGTCTTTTTTGCCATTTGCATTTTTTGCATCATACTTTTTGAATACGGCACTATCCTTTGCAGGGTTATAATAGTCTGTGTCTATTCCGTTGACTATGCCGCACATTTTAAAGGAATATCTTTGAATTATGTGATAAAGGCTCTTTGAAAAATATTCATACAAAAGCTCTCTTGAATATCTTTCGCTGACAGTGGACACCTTATCGGCACAGACTATGGCCGCCTTTGTAAGGTTTATTTTTCCGTCATATTCCAAAATTTTTCTGTCGCAGCCGGCAAGGTCAAAGACATCGCCCACTATGGAAAAATCATAAATCCCCTGATAATCCACATTGTGTATGGTGTAAAGGGCCTTTATATTTTGATATTCAGGATATCTGTTGTAGATGCATTTTAAATAAACCACCGAAAGCGCCGTGTGCCAGTCGTTGGCATGAAGAAGGTTTGGATAATAATCCGTCTCTCTCATAAATTCCAGCACAGCCTTGCAGAAAAAGGCATATCTTTCTGCATCGTCATAATTTCCGTAAAGCTCCTGACGCTTAAAATAATATTCGTTATCTATAAAATAATAGCTGACATTGTTGTGTTTAAGCTCATATATTCCGCAGTATTGCTTTCTCCATGCCAAGGACACCTCTGTTTTTTTGATAAAGGTCATTTTGTCCCAAAATTTTTCCTTTGTGCTTTTGTGAAGAGGAAGCACCACCCTTATCTCATCATTTTTTGTCATGCAGCCTTTTATTGCCGCAGGAAGAGAGCCGACAACATCGCCCAGACCGCCTGAGGATGAAAACGGTACTGCCTCGGCAGCTGCTATCAAAATTTTCATACCCTTCCTCCTAAAGCCTTGCGTTTTTCGCAATGTAGTAGGGGCTTGCCTCGCAGCCGCTTAAAATTCTGGAATCGCTGACAACAGAGCGTATATCCGCAAGACAGCAGTTAAGGAAGGCATTTTCTCCTATTATGGCATTTTTGAAAACCACCGAATTTCTTATTACTGCTCCCTTTCCGACAATAACACCTCTGAAAATAATGGAATTTTCAACAGCTCCGTGTATTTTGCAGCCATCGGCGATAAAGGAATTTTTCACTCTTGAGCCGGCTCCGTAATAGGTTGGCACAGAATTTACTATCCTTGTAATCACCGGTCTTGCACGGTTTTTAAATATGGCATCTCTGACCTCAGGCTTATAAAGCATATCCATAGAGGCAGAATAATAGTCGCTCAATGTTTCCACCGCCATCATATAGTCCTTGCACTCATACACCTTGTATCTGTCATTTTTCATGTTTCTTCTTACCACATCAAAGGTCATGGAATGATAGTTGTGTGCAATGGCATCATTTAAGACATTCTGGAAATAGGTGCGGTTGAATACGCTGATATTCATGTATATTTTGCACTCGCCCTCATAATCGGGGGAGGTTCTTTTTATATCTGCAATATTTCCATCCTTGTCGGGAACTATCTGAACCCTTTCACGGTAATTCTGCTTTGTCATCTCAAAGGACTTGACAACAACAGTCATATCCGCCTTTGTGGATTTGTGATATTTTATTATGTCATCTATGTCGATATTGCAGATTATGTTGCTGTCTGCCATTATGACATAATCCTCGGTGAAGGAGCTTACAGTTGATCTTATGCTCTTAATGGCCTCCAGGCGATTGGTGTAAAGATTGTTTTCCCCAAAGAGGGAGCTGCCCTTCATAAAGGGAGGCAGCAGCTTTATTCCGCCTGAGGATCTGGCCAAATCCCATTCCTTTCCGGAGCCTATATGCTCCATTATGGAGCGGTAGTTATATCTTGTTAAAAGGTTTACATTGTAAATGTTGGAATTTACTAAGTTTGACAATGCAAAATCCACCAGACGATACCTGCCTGCAAAGGGTATAGCCTCGGCAGAGCGGTTGGATGTCAATTCCGGAATGCCCTGATCGTGAAGATTTGAAAATAATATGGCAACTGTGGACATTTTTCTTCCCCCCTCCTACATCTTTACATATTGGATGTCTTTTTGTGTGACAAGGGCTATCTCATGGCTTTCCTTTTCCTTGCCGACTATATCATCCCTTTTGATGACAGTGTTTTTATCAACTATGGCATATTTTATAACGGCGCCCTCCTCAATGGTTACGCCTGTCATAATTACGCTGTCTTTGACTATTGCGCCCTTTTCGATTGTAACATTGGAGGAAAGCACAGAATTTTCAACCAATCCGTTGATGGTGCAGCCCTCTGTCACCAGCGAATTTGATATCTTTGCACAATCACCTACAAAATGGGGGGCTGCGCCGTCGCTTCTTGAGAGTATTTTCCACGCCGGATCGCTTAAATCAAACCTTGGCCTTTCTCCCAAAAGGTCCATATTAGCCTGCCAGAGGCTGGGTATTGTGCCCACATCCTTCCAATAGCCCTTGAAGGTATAGGCGAACATTCTTCTTTTATCCGAAAGCATTTTTGGAATGACATTTTTTCCAAAGTCATTGTCGGAATTTTCGTCCCTGTCGTCCTCCTCAAGATAATTTTCCAAAAGATCCTTATTGAATATGTATATGCCCATAGATGCCTTTGTGGATTTTGGGTGCTTGGGCTTTTCCTCAAAGGCGGTTATCCTGTCAAACTCATCTGTATTCATTATTCCGAAGCGGCTTGCCTCCTCTATGGGAACATCTATGACTGCTATGGTGCAGTCGGAATTGTTTTCCTTGTGAAAATCCAGCATTTTGGAATAATCCATCTTGTAAATATGATCTCCTGAAAGCACCACCACATAATCGGGATCATATCTGTTGATAAATTCCATATTCTGATATATGGCATTGGCTGTGCCGGAATACCAATCGGCAGATTCGCTTCTCTGATATGGCGGAAGGACAGTGACTCCTCCGTTTATTCTGTCAAGGTCCCAGGGCTGTCCGTTTCCTATGTATTCGTTTAATATAAGGGGCTGATACTGTGTCAGCACGCCCACAGTGTACATGGCTGAATTTACACAGTTGGACATGGCAAAGTCAATGATGTTGTACTTTCCTCCGAAGCTGACAACAGGCTTGGCTATTTTTTCGGTGAGGGAAAGCAGTCTGCTGCCCCTTCCTCCGGCCAGAAGCATTACTACACACTCTTTTTTTGTAAACATAATAAACCTCCTTATGTGCCTTTACACATGGAATCTACTGCTGCTTTTGAAAAATTACCGCTCCGTAGCCCGGAAGCAGTATATCAATAACATTTTCATTATTCTCCCTATGGGATTTTATGAGGGAGCTGTTAAGTTTATTCCTTCCGCCGAATTCATACAGCTCGGATGTGAATATCTCCTTATAATTTCCCCTCTTGTTCACCTTAAGCCTGTAATTTTCCCTGTCCACAGGTGAAAAATTAAGTGCGATATAAATTTCTCTTCCCTTTGAATCCATCCTCTTATAGGAAAGCGTGTTGGTTTCCTTTTCATCCGGGGATATCCAGCCAAAGCCGTCCCAGCCGTCATCTATCTCCCAAAGCTCCCTGTGCTGCAAATAAAAGCTGTTCAATTCCTTCACATAGCTTTTAAATTCCGAATGTTTGGGATATTGAAGCAAAAACCACTCCAAGGGATTGGCAAAATCCCACTCCCTGAACTGCGCCAGCTCATTGCCCATAAAGCTTAATTTCTTTCCCGGAAGAGTCATCATATATGCCATAAAAACCCTGTCGCAGGCAAACTTGTCCTCATAGGAGCCAAACATCTTGTCCACCAGAGATTTTTTTCCGTGAACCACCTCATCATGGCTGACAGGCAGCAGATAATTTTCAGAATACATATACATCATGGGGAAGGTAAGCTTGTTGTGCTCATATTTTCTGAACAAAGGATCGGTGCTTACATATCTGAACATATCGTTTGCCCAGCCCATGTTCCATTTGAAATTAAAGCCCAATCCTCCCATAGATGCAGGCTTTGTGACCATAGCCCAGTCGGTGCTTTCCTCGGCTATCATAAGCACATCCGGATGCTCCTTGAATATTTCAGTATTCAATTTTTGAAAGAAAGCCACCGCCTCCAGATTTTTGTTGTTGCCCTGGGAATTTGCCACCCATTCCCCCGGCTTTCTGTCATAATCCAGATACAGCATGGATGCCACCGCATCAATTCTCAATCCGTCGATGTGATATTCATTCAGCCAGAAGTTGGCATTTGAAATGAGAAAGGACTGAACCTCCTGCCTTCCCACATCAAAGCACCTTGTTCCCCAGCTTTTATGCTCCTGCCTGTCCTTTCCCTGATACTCATACAGGGGCTGACCGTCAAATTCATAAAGTCCATGCGCATCCTTTGGAAAATGTGCAGGGACCCAATCCAAAATGACGCCTATTCCCGCCTTGTGCATCTCGTTTACAAAATACATAAAATCCTTAGGCTCTCCGAATCTTGATGTGGGGGAATAATAGCCTGTCACCTGATATCCCCAGGAGCCGTCAAAAGGATGCTCCGCCACCGGCATAAGCTCTATATGCGTGTAGCCCATCTCCTTGACATAGATAGCAAGCTCATCTGCCAGCTGCTTGTAGGAAAGATAATTGTCTCCCTCTGCGGTGGTCTTTCCGTCTTTGGTTTTCCAAGAGCCCAGATGCACCTCATAAACATTCATGGGATTGGGGTAAAAATGCTTTTTCTTTGTCTTTGAAAAAAAGAGCCTGCTGCGGTATTTCAGCCATGCCTCATCCTCCCATTTAAAATTGTCTATGCAATAGATCACAGAGGCTGTTTTTCCCAATGTTTCATTCATAAAAGCATACGGATCGGCTTTCATGTATATTTTGCCGTTGTTCTCTATCTTATATTTGTAAAAGCTCTTTTCCATTTTGGGAGAAAAGTCAAGCTTTACCTCCCATATTCCGCCGTCTGTCACCCTTTTCATGGGAATTCCCTCATCCCATGTAAATTCGTCTCCCACCAGAGAAACCTTCTGTGCGTTGGGCGCCCATACCCTGAAGGCTATCACCTTTCCCTCTATGCTGCAGCCCATATAGTCATACGACCTGTAATTTGTTCCCTGATGAAATAGAAACTGAGGCAGCAGATCATATTCCCTGTCCTGCGAAACCATTTTTTTGCCCCCTTATTTTTTCCTTGTTCTTTTTTTAAATTATATTATATATCCACACGATTTACAATCGAAATCCGCCCTTTGGACATCATGCACAGCATGAAATTTGAAAATTTTCCCCAAGGCTTCAGCATCTTGAAAATTCCTCTGTCATAAGCGCTATTTTTTTATAAAGGCCGCTGCTGTCATAATTCTCCTTAAGCCTCCATACCCAGTTGTCATTCTGTGTGGAGGGTGTGTTTATCCTCGCCTCGCTTTTAAGATGAAGATAATCCTGAATTGGAATGACCGCCGTATCAGCCGAGCTTTTTAAAACTGCCCTTATGAAACATTCTGTTGTCTCATCATCGGTTTTATCCTCTGCTCCCAAATATTTTTTGGCGCATCTGACCTGATTTTCATTTCCCGAAGAAAGAAAGCCCATAACGGTGTCATTGTCATGTGTGCCTGTATATGCCACGCAATTTTTCTTGTATTTATGGGGAAGATATTGATTTTCTTCATTATTGTCAAAGGCAAACTGCATCACCTTCATGCCGGGATAGCCGCTTAAATCGAGAAGCTCATACACCTTTTGAGTCAAAAAGCCCAAATCCTCTGCGATTATTTTCTTTCCCTTGAAGGAGGTCTTTAAAAAGCTTATAAAATCCTTATCCGGGCCCTTTACCCATCTGCCGCCTCTGGCATTTTTATCCTCGCCGGGTATGGCATAATAGCTTTCAAGCCCCCTGAAATGGTCTATTCTCACAATATCAAAAAGCCTGAAGGCAAAGCCCAGACGGCTTTTCCACCAGCTGTAACCATTTTTCTTCATTTCATCCCAAAGATAAAGGGGATTGCCCCACTTTTGACCATCCTCTGTAAAGGCATCGGGAGGACAGCCTGCAACCTCCTTGGGCAGAAAATTTTCATCCAGCATAAATTCCTTGGGATTTGTCCACACATCACAGGAATCCAAGGAGGCGTAAATAGGCACATCCCCAACTATTTTAATGCCCCTGCTGTTGGCATAATTCTTTAAATTTAGCCATTGCTCCATAAATTCATACTGGAGGAAAAGATAAAAATCAATCTCCTCTTTAAAATGCTGCCGGACATCCTCAAGCGCTGCAAGGTTTCTTTTTTTAAGCTCCTGCTCCCAAAGATACCAGGGGCTTCCTGATTTTGAATTTTTTATCGCCATAAAGACGGCATAATCTTGAGCCTCTTTGTTTTCCCTTTTAAAATTTTCCAGTCTTTCAAAATCCCTGAATCTTGAAAATGCCTTTTTTAAAACCTTCAGCCTTAAATCATAGAGGATTCCGTAATCTATCCTTTGGTCAGATTCACACCAGAGTATGCTTTCATAATCCTCACATTTCAATAGGTTTTTTTCCTTTAGAATATCAAGATCTATAAAATAGGGGTTGCCTGCAAAGGATGAAAAGCTTTGATAGGGGCTGTTTTTAAAGCCCGTGGGACCTATGGGCAGCACCTGCCATATGCTTTGCTTTGAACGATGAAGAAAATCTATCCACTGATAGGCAGCTCTTCCCATTGTTCCTATGCCATAGGGTGAGGGAAGGCTGAAAATCGGCAGCAATATGCCTGAGCATCTTTTCATAAAATGCCTCCTGTATTTACAAAAACAGGCAGAGCAATAAGCACCGCCTGTTTCGCAAAGAAATTTTTAAATAAATTAAATTTTCCGAAAAAGTTGACAGACTATGGTGCAACTTAAATATTTATACACTGATTCTACCATATTTTATGATTGTTGGCAAACAAAAACATAATTTAAAACAGGGGGATAATGCTTCAATAATTTTAACATTTTTCCTATATATTACTTTCAGAAAGGATTTTTTATAGGTTTTATATAATAGATATGCCCAATAATCTGTAAAATTGCCAAATATCACCTATTAAGCCCTTGGCATTTGTATAATATAATTTACCTGTGCCTGTGCATTGCAATAACAGGGATATTTTTGCAGATTTTAATTCTTCAGCCCTTTTCTTACTCTGCACTTTAGATGATTTGTGCAAAAAAAAATGAAGCCGCAGAAAATCTGCGGCCTCTTGAATCAAAGCTTTATATCATGGACAACCGACACTATAACAGGTCTTCTCTTTGTCTTTGAGAAGAAATAGCTTCCCAGCTGTTCCTTTATTGCCAGCTTTATGTTGGCATATTCCCTGCCCTTTCCAACAGCGGAATTTACAGCCTGACGGCACACCTCCTTGGCTCCGTCCAAAAGCTCGCCTGATTCCTTGACATAGACAAAGCCTCTAGAGACAACCTCGGGACCTGCTAAAATTTCCCCTGTTTTATGGTTGAGCACAACCGTTGCCACAACAAGCCCATCCTCCGAAAGCGCCTTTCTGTCCTTGAGAACCACGCTTCCTACATCTCCGACGCCGCTTCCGTCCACCATGACAGCTCCGGCAGGCACAGATGTCTGCATTTTTACGCTGTTGGAGGTAAGCTCGATAACCCTTCCTATATCTCCTACAACTATATTTTCATAGGGTATGCCCATCTCCACAGCCAGCTCCCTGTTCTTTGCAAGATGCTTGAATTCTCCGTGAACAGGTATGAAAAACTTTGGCTTTGTAAGTCCTATTATGGTTTTTATCTCATCTCTTCTGGCGTGTCCGGAAACATGGATGCCCATTGTGTCCTCATATATTACCTCACAGCCCATCTGCATAAGATCATTTATAACCTTTCCCACCAGCTTTTCGTTGCCCGGTATGGGTGTTGCGGAAATTATTATAAAATCATGCTGTGTCACGGTTATTTTTCTGTGCTCACCCTTTGCCATTCTGGTGAGGGCGCTCATAGGCTCTCCCTGACTTCCTGTTGTGATTATCACTATATCGCTGTCAGGAAGATTTCTCGCCTTATCTATCTCCACCATAGTATCCGGCTTAAGCTTGAGATAGCCCATATCCTTGGCTATGGAAACCACGTTTTCCATGCTTCTTCCGGAGACGACAACCTTTCGGTTATACCTTTCGGCAACATCGAATATCTGCTGTATCCTGTGAATGTTGGAGGAGAAGCTGGCAATTATTATTCTTCTGTCTCCGGCTCTTTGGAACAATGTTTCAAATGTGGAGCCAACATTTCTTTCGCTGGGTGTGCTTCCGGGGCGCTCGGCATTGGTGGAATCGCTCATGAGAGCCAAAACACCCTTGTTGCCCAATTCTCCAAACCTCGCCAGATCTATCATCACACCATCCACAGGCGTAAGGTCTATCTTAAAGTCTCCCGTGTGAATCAATGTTCCCACAGGTGTCTTTATGGCAAGCGCACAGGAATCGGGTATGGAGTGGTTCACATTTATAAATTCCACCATCATGCAGCCCAATTTGACCTTATCTCCGGCCTTTATCACATTGAGCTTGCTGTCGGATAAAATACCTGCCTCCTTTAGCTTTCCCTCCACAAGGCCTATGGTCAGCCTGGCAGAATAAACAGGGGCATTTACCTCCTTCAAAAGATAGCTGAGTGCGCCTATATGGTCCTCATGGCCGTGTGTTATCACAATTCCCCTAACCTTGTCCCTGTTTTTTACAACATAGGTAAAATCCGGGATAACAAGGTCTATTCCCAGCATTTCATCCTCCGGAAATGCAAGGCCGCAGTCTATTATGACAATATCATTTTTATATTCGATAAGTGTCATATTTTTTCCTATCTCGCCCAGACCGCCCAATGGTATTATCTTTACAGGCTCCTGCTTTTTTGATGATGTGCTTCTGTTGGATTTCTTTTTTTCAGGGGCTTTTTTCGGCTTTTCCTTTTCCTGCTCTGACGGCTGCTCCAGAGCCTTAGGAGCATTTTTCTGTCCCTTTTTGCCCTGACCTAAAAATCTGCTTTTTCTTTGGGGCTTTGCCTCGTCCTTCTTCTGGAAAAGCTCTGTTGTCAGCTTCTTTTCCCTCTTAGGCTCCTTTGACAGCTTTTCTGTGATTTTTTTGGAATCCAGGCTTGCAAATGAATCTATAAGCTGTGGAAATCCGTAGTCACTGTTTGTTTTGGGCGCAGCAAGCTGACGGGGTCCTTTTGACCTCGGATTCTTTCCTGCACCATTATTTTTTTCCGGCACTTATTATTCCTCCGTAATTTTATTATTTTATTGTTTTTATGTATTATCTATCCGCACCGGCAATTTTCGTACCCCGGTGCGGTAATATTAGAAAAAATTTCTGTCCTATGAAAGGGCATAATATTCTTATAGGATATATCTTTTAAGCAAAAAAGTCAACAGCAGTACCTGCAAACACTGTGTTTTATATTGATATTTTGGCTCAGGCTTTGTTATAATAAGCGTTGAAGAAAAAATTTTATCAGGCTTCGGACATATTTTAGCCATATTTTTAAGGAGAGTTGCTTATGCGTGAGGTTACAATTTATACAGACGGCTCCTGCAGCAAAAATCCCGGTCCGGGAGGCTGGGCGGCTGTGCTTATATATAACGGCAGGGAAAAGGAAATTTTCGGCGGTGAAAAAGAGACAACCAACAACCGCATGGAGATGACAGCTGTTATAGAGGCTCTTTCCTCTCTCAAGGAGCCGTGCAGGGTGCAGCTTTTTTCAGATTCAAAATATGTGGTGGACAGCATAAATAAAAAATGGGTTTATTCATGGGAAAAGAAGAACTGGAAAAAATCCGACGGCAGCAAGGCGCTCAATATCGACCTTTGGCAAAAGCTGCTGCCCCTTTTGAAAATACATGATGTCTGCTTCAACTGGGTGAAGGGGCATGACAACAATAAATATAACGAGATATGCGATAAGCTTGCCGTGCAGGAGACAAAAAAATTTCTTTAGAAATGCCTTCATGCCTATTGCAATTTATACTAATTTGGTATAGAATAATATTCGGAAGGAAACAAGCGCAAAAACAGGCGCTTTGAGCTTTCAGTCTACACCCCAACGAAAAGAGGTTTATATAAATGGAAAAACGATTTGTTTATGTTGATAATTCAGCTACAACTCCTGTTGCTCCCTTTGTTTTGGATGCAATGCTGCCCTATTTCAAGGAGGGCTTCGGAAATCCCTCCTCGCTTTATTCCATAGCCGCAAGCTGCAAGGAGGCATTGGAAAACGCCAGAGGACAGGTGGCAAGGGCAATAAACGCAGATAAGGACGAGATATTTTTCACCTCCGGCGGAACAGAAAGCGACAACTGGGCTTTAAAGGGCGTTGCAAATGCCAGAGCAAAGCAGGGCAAAAAGCACATAATAACCAGCAATATCGAGCATCATGCAGTTCTGCACACCTGCAAGGCCTTAGAGCGCAAGGGCTTTGAGGTGACATATCTGCCTGTAAATTCCGACGGGATTTTAAATCCTGAGGATGTAAAAAATGCCATAAGAGAGGATACCTGCCTTGTATCTGTGATGTATGCCAACAACGAGATAGGCACCATACAGCCAATAGAGGAAATAGGAAGAATATGCAGAGAAAAAAATGTGACCTTCCACACCGATGCAGTTCAGGCTGTGTGCAATATTCCCATTGATGTTAAAAAGGAGAATATCGACCTGCTTTCCCTCTCAGGCCACAAGATAAACACCCCCAAGGGAATAGGCGCCCTTTATATAAGAAAGGGCACCAGAATTGAAAACCTTCTGGAGGGCGGAGCACAGGAGGGAAGAAGAAGGGCAGGAACAGAAAATGTTCCTTATATAGTCGGCTTGGGAAAGGCAATAGAGGTTCTCTCCTCTGATATAAAAAATCGCGCTGCCCACAAAAAGGCTTTAAGGGATTATCTTGCAAATGAGCTGACCTCCAAAATCCCTTCGATTTATATAAACGGAACTATGGAGGAGGGCAAGAGGCTTGACGGAAATTTAAACATCTCCATCAAGGGAATTGAGGGAGAGGGAATACTCCTTCTTCTTGATTACAACGGAATATATGCATCCTCCGGCTCTGCCTGTGCATCAGCTTCGCTGGACCCCAGCCATGTGCTTCTTGCAATAGGCAGACCCCATGAAATTGCCCACGGCTCTGTGAGAATTTCTATAGGGGATCAGAACACTATGGAGGACATGGAATATATAGCAGAAAAACTCCCCAATATTGTGGAGCGTTTGAGAATGATGTCCCCTGTCTGGAATGAAAATAACTAAAAGGATGATATAATTATGATGTATTCTGAAAAGGTAATGGACCATTTTTCCAACCCAAGAAATGTAGGAGAGCTTGCCGATGCCAACGCAGTCGGAGAGGTTGGCAATGTTGTCTGTGGGGATATTATGAAAATTTATCTCAAAATAAACAACGGCATAATAGAGGATGTAAGGTTTAAAACCTTCGGCTGCGGTGCAGCCATAGCAACCTCCTCAATGGCAACCGAGCTTATAAAGGGGCAGAGCATACAGTCGGCTTTAAAGCTCACAAACAAGGCTGTCATTGAGGCACTCGACGGGCTTCCCCCTGTAAAGGTGCACTGTTCGGTTTTGGCAGAGCAGGCTGTAAAGGCAGCCCTCTCTGACTATTACACCAGACAGGGAATTGACCCTGTTCCCATTGTGGGAGAATTAAAATCCGACATAGAGGAGCATCACTGTGAAGGCGGCCTCCAACTTTAAATTTTCAAAGGAAAGCTTTCATGGCTTTCCTTTTCTTTTTTTGGAAATATTCTCTAAATGGCTTTTTCCAGGTCATTTTTAAGCCTTTTGATTATTCTTTTTTCCAGCCTTGAAATATAGGATTGGCTTATTCCCACCATATCCGCAACCTGCTTTTGTGTCCTCTCCTTTCCGTCGTTGAAGCCGAACCTCAGCTCCATGATGTCCCTTTCCCTGCCCTCAAGCTTTTTTATGGCATCACGGAGCATAAGCATCTCTGCCTCATGCTCAATAGGGCACATCACCTCCTCGCCGTCTGTGCCCAGAACATCAGAGAGAAGAAGCTCGTTTCCGTCCCAATCAACATTTAAAGGCTCATCAATGGACACCTCCTTTTTGCTTGACGCATTTTTTCTCATATACATAAGTATTTCATTTTCAATGCATCTGGAGGCATAAGTAGCCAGCTTTATGCCCTTTTTGGGCGAAAAGGTGGATACCGCCTTTATAAGTCCTATCGTTCCTATGGAAATTAAATCCTCCATATTTATTCCCGTGGTTTCAAATTTTTTTGCTATGTAGACAACAAGCCTCAGATTATGCACTATCAAGGTCTGCCTTGCATCATGGTCCTCCTTTTCCAAAAGCATGAAAGCCCTTTCCTCCTCCTCTTTTGAAAGCGGAGCGGGCAGAACCTCAGGACCGTTTATGTAAAACACATCACTTCCAAAGCCCAAAAGCTCTGCAAGCTTTTTCCCCAGAATAAAAACAAGTTTGGATGCCTTCAAAATTATCCATCTCCTTTAGCTCTATTTTCCGGATATAACAGCAGGATTGACAACTGCGTCATAAAAGGCACCGGAAATTTTTTCATCTGTCAGCGCTATATAGCAGCCCTTTTTTATTTCCACCTCCCTGTTGTCTGCCTCTATAATCACACTGTCTGCCAGAAATGCCTTTAAAATGCCTTTTCCGCCCACATGGCTGAAGGGCACTATTCTGACGCTGTTCTTTACTGCATTGTCATCTCTTATCTCCCCCTTGAAAAGTTCTTTTTCACACACAATCACCGGAAGGTTTGAAAAAGGCTCAAAAAGGCTGCTTCCTGTATCCATAAGCCCCTTGAGGCTTATTTCCCTCATGCCCTGCTTTATTCTGATACGGCATATTTCGCTTTGGGGCTTTTTCCTTCTGAAAACAAGGTTTATGCCTGTTACAAATACATAGCAGAAAAATGCTGTGGCTATAAGGAACATTGCGCTCACATCCAGATAGAGCGAGCCGTTTGACATGACCATTTTTGAGGGCGCAAATGTGAGGTATATAAAGGTTATAAGACCTGAAAAGAGAAATGTGCAGACCAAAAGACTTATAAAATCCCTTAAAAATATCCTCATGTTTTTATAGCCGAAGGAGAAAAACACCATCACCGCACCAAAAAACAGCTTGTAGCAAAGCATTGTTCCAAAAGAAAAGGGTGAAAGAAAAATTGTCAGCGCTCCGAAGGAGCCTAAAAAAGCCCCCAGGCTTGCCCTTAGCAGGGAAAATGCCCTTGAAGAAAAAAACGCCGAGCATCTTAATAAAAGCAGGTTTATCACAAAATTTACCAAAAGCAAAACATCTATGTAAACAGTCACATTTTTACCGCCTCTCAATGTGCTGATAACATTATATGCCAAGGTGCAGAAACATCCTGTCGCTTTAGGTTGAATGTCCCTTGCTTTTTATTATTCGTTCTTATATACTGAAAACAATTGATTTATGCTCCCAAAGGAAAGGAGTTTTATTATGACAAAAAAAGAAAGAGCCAATGAAGCAGTCAGACTTCTCAAGGAGGAATTTCCCGATGCAGTCTGTTCCTTGACATATGAAAAGCCCTATGAGCTTTTAATTTCCGTAAGGCTTTCAGCCCAATGCACCGATGCAAGAGTAAATATGGTAACTCCCGCGCTTTTTTCCGCCTATCCTGATTTAGAAAGTCTTGCCAAAGCTGATGTAAAGGATGTTTTGAACATAATCAAAAGCTGCGGCCTTGCAAATACAAAGGCAAGGGATGTGGTGGGAATAGCCAAGGGGCTTTTGGAAAATTTTGACGGAGTGGTTCCCGATACAATAGAGGAGCTTTTAACTTTGCCGGGAGTCGGCAGAAAAACTGCAAATTTGGTTGTGGGAGATGTCTATCACAAGCCTGCCGTGGTATGCGACACACACTGCATAAGAATCACCAATCACATAGGCTTAACCACCGGCAAGGACCCATTAAAATGCGAAAAGGAGCTAAGAGCCTGCCTGCCTATGGATGAATCCAACGATTTTTGCCACAGACTGGTTCTGCACGGAAGAAAAACCTGTGTGGCAAGAAGCCCAAAATGTGAGGTCTGCTGTTTGAACACTGTCTGCAATGATGGTATCAAGGCTTTAAAAAATAAGAACAGGGAGAAATAGCAGCATAAAAAGATTTCCTGTAATTTTAAGCTTGCTTTTTATATGCTGCCTTTTATTTGGAAAACCGGAACATTTATTGAATAAGTTAAGGGATTTGATGACAGAATGAGCATGAGTGCTCACATATTTGAAGATATCAATAAATCTCACAGATGGGAAAGAGAAAAAGTATATACCATTTAAACAAAAGACCGGCACCTTAAGAAGCTTAATATGGATATATACCCGCCAAACAATGTGGAGGATTCCGTAAATCTTTTAGATGACGGCAATTATCTGCATTTCAGAATTTAAAAGCCTTTTTCTCAGTTTAATAATTTAAAGCTTTCAAAAATTATGCCCTTGCATAAAAAATGAGCCTTGGAAAAAATCCGAGGCTCTTTTTTATCAATATTAAATTATTACTTATTTATGATAAGTGCCCTTGCGCTTTCAGAAAGCTCATCAGGCTCGCAGGAAACAAGCATGATAACCTCAACAGCTTCTGCACATCCTAACATGGAAACCTTGCTGATGAATTTTTCCAAGCCTGCAATATCCTTGCCGCAGGCCTTGAAAACGCCGTCGCAGAAAATGTGTGTGATGTCATAATTTCCGGCAAGAAGTCCGGAAATAAAGCCGTAATAGCCCTCAAAATTTTCTATTGCATACTCATCAATATCAATAAGTCTGGCATCATGATTAAGGTTATAAGTAAGATCCACGCCCTTCTCAATGCACACAACATTGCCCTTGCTGCTCTCAACAGCAGAATTTGCCATCTCGATAAGTGTCTTTGTCTTTCCAAGGCCCTTGTGACCTACTATCAACTTTATCATACATATTCCTCCTCAGAATTTTTAATTTCCCGGACCTCTGTCCAAGAACTATTTTTCAGGGTAACCGATACCGGAAAAATTTATTTCTTTCTTCCGCTGCTGCGAAAAACACACAAGAAAACTTTTCTCATATTCCTTCGCTGCTGTTGATATCATTTTACCTTAAAATCAATTATTTTTCAACACCATTTATAACTAATTATTTAATTTTAGCTTATCAAAGTGAAAAAACTGCTGCAAAAATCCTCTCAAGTGAATGAATATAATTCAATTTTTCCACAGGATAGGCGGTAAAAAGGGGTATTTCTGATAAAATTATACCATCTTGCATAATTTTTACTGTTCCTGCCCTCTCGTCCTGTTTTACGGGAGCTTCAAAAAAGGGCGTTTTTTCCACCTCGATTTCAAGCGGGGATTTTTTCCCCTTTTCTGTTATTGTAAATTCGGGAGCATCCGCTTTAAGCCCTATTTCACGAATTTCTCCCTTTTTTACCCTCACAGGCTCCAAGGAGCCCTTCAGCGACGGGATTTTTACCGCCTTGTAATTGGAAAAGCCAAAATTGAGAAGCCCCTTACAGCTTTCAAATCTTTCATTGGAGGTCCTGCTTCCCAAGGAGACGGCTATAAGCGGCAGGTTATCCCTTTCTGCCGTGGCGCAAAGACAGCAGCCTGCATCGTCGGTTGTACCTGTTTTAAGCCCTGTGGTGCCCTTATAAAATCTCACCAGACGGTTGGTGTTTACAAGCTGGGTTTTCCCTCCCCGCAATTCATCCATCCAAACTGTGGAATATTTCTTTATCAGCGGATATTTGATAAGCTCCATCGCCATAATACTTATATCCTCTGCTGTTGTCAGGTGCCCCTCGGCATCAAGCCCGGTGCAGTTTTCAAAGTGGGTATTTTTCATCCCCAGGTCATCTGCTCTTTCGTTCATCATGGCAACAAAGCCTTCCTCGCTGCCTGCAATAAATTCCCCGAGAGCAACTGTCGCATCATTGGCAGATGATATGGCGGTGGCCTTTAAAAGCTCATCTACTGTCATAACCTCATTTTCCTTAAGCCATATCTGGCTGCCTCCCATAGATACCGCATGGGGGGAGGCTGTCACCTCATCCTGCAATGAAATTTTGCCGTCCTCCAGTGCCTCCATAACCAAAAGAAGGCTCATTATCTTTGTGATGGAGGCAGGGCTCATTTTTTTATCCATATTCTTCTGGAAAAGTATTTTTCCTGTGAGAGCCTCCCTTAAAACAGCCGCCTGACAGGGTATGTCTGAATTGACCACAGAAACAGCAGATGCCCTAAGAGGCATAAGCATGATAAGCGCAGCCGCAGCAGCTGTCAGCTTTAAACACAATTTGCGTCTTAACATATGATATCCCCTTTGCCCTTTTTTAAAATTTTATTCTGAAAAAGCAGCATAAATGCCCATAAAAATGCCCTCTTTGGTTATTTTGAGGGCATATTTGCACAAAGCAAATTTCTTGCAACAGATATAAAAATATGCTATACTCAGAAAGTATGAATATTTATCGTAGAGGTGTAACAAATGGACGGGAAAATAGGCTTCAACAATGAAGAATATGTAAAACAGCAGTCTGAAAAAATCAAGGAAAGGCTCTCCATGTTCGGCGGAAAGCTGTACCTTGAATTCGGCGGAAAGCTTTTTGATGACTGGCATGCCTCAAGGGTTTTGCCCGGCTTTGATGTGAATGCAAAGATAAAGCTGCTTACCAACCTAAGCGATCAGGCTGAGCTTATCATATGCATAAGCGCTCCCTCCATAGAGGCAAGCAAGGTCCGAGACGATGTGGGCATAACCTATGATATGGACGCCTTGAGGCTTATAGACGATTTGAGAAAAAGAAACATTTATATAGGCTCTGTGGTCATAACACAATACACAGGACAGCCCTCTGCCGATGTATTTAAAAACAAGCTAACCATGAGAGGCGTAAGGGTGTATGTTCACGGCCTGACGCAGGGATATCCCAATGATGTTCAAAAGATAGTTTCCGATGAGGGCTACGGCGCCAATTCCTACATTGAAACAACACGGCCTTTGGTGGTTGTAACTGCTCCCGGACCCGGAAGCGGAAAGCTGGCAACCTGCCTTTCTCAGCTTTATCATGAAAACAAAAGAGGAATCAAGGCAGGCTATGCAAAATATGAAACCTTTCCTGTGTGGAACCTCCCCTTGCAGCACCCTGTAAATTTGGCCTATGAGGCTGCCACGGCAGACCTTAAAGATGTAAATATGATAGATCCTTACCACCTTTCTGCATACAATATCACAGCTGTAAACTACAACAGAGATATTGAGGTGTTCCCTGTTGTAAGGGCTATTTTAAAAAGAATTGCCGGACACGATGTTTACAATTCCCCAACTGACATGGGTGTAAACATGATAGGCAACTGCATAACCGATGACGAGGTGGTGAGAAAGGCCGCCTGCCAGGAGATAATAAGAAGATATTATAAGGCGCTGTGCGGATATAAAAGAGGAGAGGCCGATTATGCGACCTTGAATAAAAATGAGATGCTGATGCACACCTTGGGGCTTTCCTCAACAGACAGGCCCGTTGTAAAGCCGGCTCTTAAAAAGGCAGAGCAGAGCAACGCCTCCGCTGTGGCAATACAGCTTAAAAACGGAACCATTGTCACCGGAAAGGCATCAAAGCTTATGAATTCCACATCCAGCTGCATATTGAATTCCATCAAGGTGTTAGCCGGAATTTCCGATGAAATGCTGCTTATATCCCCGATAGTTCTGGAGCCGATAATACACCTTAAAAAGGATATTTTAGGCTCAAGATATCCGGTTTTGACAGCCGAAGAGGTGATGATAGCCCTCTCTATCTCAGCTGCCACCAACCCTACGGCGGCTTTGGCAATAAAGCAGCTTTGCAAATTGAGAGGCTGCGAGGCACATTCCTCCGATATAATATCCTCACCTGATGCAACAACCTTCAGAAAGCTGGGTATAAACATAACCTGCGAGCCGCAGTACCCCACAAAAAACTTATATTTTAAATAAACAGGAAGAAGGAAACAGATTTGAAGCTTCTTGCGGTGGACGGCAACTCCATTTTAAACAGAGCATATTACGGATTAAAGCCCCTTACCAACACAAAGGGGCAGTTTACACACGCCATCTTAGGCTTTATGAACATCATTCAGAAAATTCAGGAGGAGATAAAGCCGGATAGGACTGTCTTTGCCTTTGACCTTAAAGAAAAAACCTTCCGCCACAAGCTGTATGATGACTATAAGGGCACAAGAAAGGGCATGCCGCCGGAGCTTTTGCAGCAGCTGGAGCCTGCCAAGGAGCTTTTGAGACTTTTGGGCTATGAGATAATAACTGTGCCCGGCTTTGAGGCCGACGATATATTGGGAACAATAAGCAGGATATGCAATGAAAACGGAGATTTCTGCTTTATAGCCACAGGGGACCGGGACAGCTTTCAGCTTGTTTCCCCAAATGTGAACATACGTCTTGCCTCTACAAAGGCAGGAAATTCTGCGGTTACGTTCGTGGATGAGGAATATATAAGGGAAAAATATAATGTTGCTCCATGCAGGCTTATTGACATAAAAGCCCTTATGGGAGATACCTCTGACAATATACCCGGTGTTCCCGGTGTGGGAGAAAAAACCGCTGTGGGGCTGATTGAAAAATTTCACTCACTGGACGGTGTTTATGAAAATATAGATGACCCCTTTATAAAAAAGGGCGTGAGGGAAAAGCTTTCTGCCAATAAGGATTTGGCTTATTTAAGCTATAAGCTGGCAGAGATAAACCTGCATGTGCCCATTACAACAGATATACTCAACCTGCCCGAGGAAAAAATGGACAGCAGCGGCACAGCAAAATTTTTAAGAGAATATGAGCTTGCCAGCCTTTTAAAAAGATTCAAGCTTGAAAATACAGAGGTGAGCTTTTCTCTTAAGGAGGATACAGCAGCTGAAAATAAGGAGATTTCCTTTTTGGAAAAAAGCCTCTCCTCACTTGAGCAAATATTGAAAGACGGCTGCTGCTTTTATATAGACGAGGATTTTTCCGGGCTTTCTCTCATATTTGATGACAAGGCGCTGCTTTTATCCTCTGATGACGCCTTATTTTCTGATGCCCTTTTGTATATAAACAAAAATGCCGAAAAAATTATAACCTCCTCCTCAAAGGAATGGTATAAATTTTTATGCTCACGCCAAATTGAGCCAAATCTTGTAAAATTTGACATTTCCCTTGCTGCCTACATTCTTTTCCCCAATATTAAAAGCTACACCCCGTCCTTTTTAGGCAAGCTGCAGGCTCTTTCATGCCATAACAAGGAGGGGCTTTGCGAAAAGGACTTTGAGACATTCAAAAATGCCTTTTTTACAAGGGAGCTTTACTCAAGGCTTTTGAAGGAAATAGAGCAGGACGGCGGTCAACAGCTTTTATATTCCATCGAGCAGCCGCTTTCAAGAGTGCTCGCCTTTATGGAAAACGAGGGCTTTAAAATAGACAGAGAGGGTCTTATCCAATATGGGCATGAATTGGATGAGGATCTTAAGGAAGCTGAAAAAAGGATTTATTTCTTAGGCGGCGGAGAATTCAACATAAATTCCCCAAAGCAGCTGGGCGAGGTGCTTTTTGAAAGGCTGGGACTTCCTGCAAAAAAGAAAACCAAAACCGGATATTCGACCAATGCAGATGTCTTGGAGGAGCTTAAAAGCTATCACCCCATAATAGAGGAAATAT
This sequence comes from Oscillospiraceae bacterium, assembly GCA_020024215.1. Lineage (GTDB taxonomy): Bacteria > Bacillota > Clostridia > Oscillospirales > Ruminococcaceae > Yanshouia. The sequence continues at coordinate 50,241 of JAHHUC010000002.1, forward strand.
TGACCTATCGCTCACTTTCAAAGCTCAAATCCACATATGTGGACGGGCTTTTGGATAAAATTTCGCCCGACGGAAGGATTCACACCATTTTCAAGCAAACCGAAACCAGAACAGGAAGAATATCCTCCGCCGAGCCAAATTTGCAGAATATACCAATAAGGACCGAGCGCGGAAGCATATTGAGAAAGTTCTTTATACCCAAGGAGGGCTGCTCTCTTGTGGATGCCGACTATTCACAGATAGAGCTGAGGGTTCTTGCACACATTGCCGATGATGAAAACATGAAGGCGGCATTCAGAGACGGCGTTGACATACACACCAAAACCGCCTCACAGGTATTTGATATGCCGCAGGAATTTGTCACACCTCAGATGAGAAAATCGGCAAAGGCTGTAAACTTCGGCATAATATACGGCATAGGGGCATTTTCTCTCTCAAAGGATATAGGTGTAAGTGTCAAGGAGGCTGACAGCTATATCAAAAACTATCTTTCTGCCTATCCGAATGTGCAGAAATATATGGATTCCACCATCTGCTTTGCAAAGGAAAAGGGTTATGTGGAGACGCTTTTTCACAGGCGCCGTCAGGTTCCTGAGATAACAGCCTCCAACAAGGTAACTCAAAAGCTGGGTGAAAGAATAGCCATGAATACCCCCATTCAGGGAACAGCCGCAGACATTATAAAGCTTGCCATGATAAAGGTGTTTGAAAGACTTAAAAAAGAAAATTCCGATGCAAAGCTTATTTTGCAGATTCATGACGAGCTTATTGTAGAGGCTCCCAATGAGGAGGCCCAAAGGGTCAGAGAGCTTCTTTCAGAGGAAATGGAAAATGCCGTAGAGCTTTCTGTCAGATTAAAGGCGGATTCATCCATAGGCGACAGCTGGCTTTCTGCAAAGTAGGTGGAAATTTGGAAAGGTTTATAATTGTAAGGGCAAAAAAGGAATATATAAGAGAAATTGCAGAAATTGAAAAAGAGTGCTTTTCCATTCCGCAAAGCGAAAAAAGCTTAGAGGATGAGCTTGCAAATGAAAATTTTTCAATGTTCTGCGCCGTTTTGCCCCACAGCGAAAAGGTGATAGGCTGGTCGGGCATGAGCAGCCTGTTCTCAGAGGGCGAGGTTGCCAACATAGCAGTGCTTAAAGCCTACCGCAATTTAGGCGCAGGCTTTGCCTTAACCTCTGCACTTTTAGAGGAAGCCGGAAGAAAAAAGCTCAGCTCACTTATTTTGGAGGTGAGAGAGAGCAACCAAAGCGCAAGAAAAATCTACAATGCTCTGGGCTTTAAGGAAATAGCAGTGAGGAAAAATTTCTATGCTTTTCCAAAAGAAAACGGTATATCCATGATAGCAGAGCTTTGATTTTAAGAAAAGGGATACAGATGATTCAGTATTTTTATGAAAATGAATATGACATAGCTGTTATAGGCGCAGGTCATGCAGGTGTGGAGGCTGCCCTTGCCTCGGCAAGGCTGGGTAAAAAAACCGCACTTTTCACACTTTCACTGGACCAGATAGCAAACCTCCCCTGCAATCCCTCCATAGGGGGAACGGCAAAAGGTCACATTGTGAGGGAAATTGATGCCTTAGGCGGAGAGATGGGAAGAATTGCCGACTTTGCCACACTCCAGACAAGGATGCTAAACAAGGGAAAGGGCCCTGCTGTCCATTCTTTGAGGGTGCAGGCAGACAGAATGGCTTATCATATAAGGGCAAAGGAAATTTTAGAAAATACACCCAATCTGGATGTTATTCAGGCTGAGGTAACCAAAATTGAGACAGAAAACAACACTGTCACAGGAGTTTCCACCTCCTTAGGCGCTGTTTATCCATGCAGGGCAGCTATCATCTGCACAGGCACATACCTCAACGGAAAAATATTCATAGGTGAATATCAGGAGCAATCAGGTCCTGACGGCTGTCACCCATCAAGAGGATTAAAGGATTCCCTTTCAGCCTTGGGGCTTTCTTTAAGAAGATTTAAAACAGGCACACCTGCAAGAGTGAACAAAAATTCCATTGATTTCAGCCAGCTGGAAATACAAACAGGTGATGAAAACAACATCCCCTTTTCTGATGACACCAAATCTGCACCACAAAATAAGGTTAACTGTTATATAACATACACAAACAAGCAGACACATGATATTATAAAAGCCAATCTTTCCCGCTCGCCCTTGTATGCAGGCATGATAGAGGGCACAGGGCCAAGATATTGTCCCTCAATAGAGGATAAGGTTGTAAGATTCAAGGATAAGCAGCGGCATCAGATTTTTATTGAGCCTATGGGAGAAAACACATCGGAGATGTATTTGCAGGGCTTTTCCAGCTCACTGCCCTATGAGGTTCAGCTTAAATTTTACCACTCGGTAAAGGGCTTGGAAAACGTGAAGATAATGCGCCCTGCCTACGCCATAGAATACGACTGCATAGATCCCTTGGAGCTAAAGCCCACACTGGAAACAAAAAAGGTGGCAGGACTTTACGGCGCAGGTCAATTCAACGGAACCAGCGGCTATGAGGAGGCCGGGGCACAGGGGCTTATGGCAGGAATAAACGCAGTGAGAAAATTGGACAAAAAAGCTCCCTTTATACTCTCACGGGATGAGGCATACATAGGAACGCTTATTGACGATTTGGTAACAAAGGGAACCAATGAGCCTTACAGGATGATGACCTCAAGAAGTGAATACCGCCTTTTGCTAAGACAGGACAATGCAGCCTCAAGGCTCACCCAAAAGGGCTATGACATAGGGCTTATATCTCAGGAAAGATACAATTCCTTTCTTGAGGATGAAGCTCTCAAAAAGGAGGAAATAAATAGGCTTGAAAGGACTGTAATATCCCCATCGGAAGAATTGAATCAGCTTCTGAGCTCTCTTGGAACCTCCCCCCTTTCCTCCGGTGCCCACATTGCCGATTTGATAAGGCGGCCCCAGCTCAATTATGAAATATTGGCGCCCTTTGACAAAAGCCGTCCAAAACTTGCAAAAAAGATAACCGACAGCGCAGAAATTGAAATAAAATATGCAGGCTATATTGAAAAGCAGCTATCTCATGCAAAGGAACAGCAGAGGCTGAGAAATGTTGCTTTGGAATTTGAGGATTACAGCGAGATAAAGGGGCTTCGTCTGGAGGCAAGAGAAAAATTAAACCTCATAAAGCCTGTAAGCATAGGGCAGGCTATGGAAATTTCCGGCGTTTCCCCCTCGGATATATCCGTTCTGCTGCTGGAAATTGAAAAAAGAAGAAGGCAAAATCAAAAGCCGTAGAGCTGTTATGCAAAAGAAAAAAGGTTCTGAACTAAAAAAGTTCGGAACCTTTTTTGTGCTTAAAATTTTAAACAAGCGGCAGAAAATAGCTTGCCACATTAAAGTAAACCAAAAGGGAAACAGCATCCACAATGGTTGTTATCATAGGGCTTGCCATCAGTGCCGGGTCAAGCTTCAATTTTGTCGCTATTATAGGCAGCGTGCAGCCCACCAGCTTTGCCGCAATTATGGCGCAGAAAATAGTTATTCCCACAACCATTGCCACCAGCGGGTCCTTGTATATTATGGCTACGCCTATAAAATCAAACAGCGCTATTCCCACACCCACAACAAGGCTTACCCTGAATTCCTTCCACATTACCTTGAATATGTTTTTAAATTCTATCTCGCCTAAAACTATACCTCTTATAACAGACACCGAAGCCTGGCTTCCGGCATTTCCCGATGTATCCATAAGCATGGGTATAAATGAGGAAAGTATAATATTGGAGGTTAAAACAGCGTCAAAATTCTGTATTATCATGCCTGTGAAGGTGGCTGAAATCATAAGCACCATAAGCCACACTATCCTCTTTTTTGCAAGGGTGAAAACCCCGGTTTCCATATAGCTGTCCTCAATAGGCTCCATAGCTGCCATTTTATAAATATCCTCTGTGGTTTCCTCCTCCATGACGTCCACAATATCGTCGATGGTGATTATTCCCACCAGCCTGCCCTCGTTGTCCACAACCGGCATGGAAACAAGGTCATATTTCTTGAACATCTCTGCAACCTCCTCCTGCTCTATATGTGTGCAGACGGAAATTACATCTGTTTCTATGAGATTTTTTACTATCTCGTCATCAGATGAGGAAAGGAGATCCCTCAGCTTTAAAATGCCCACCAGATGGCGGCGGTCATCGGTGACAAACATATTTACAAAAATTTCCTTATCCTGAGCCTGCTGGCGCACCTTTCTTATGGCGTATTCAACAGTCCACTCGTTGTCGACCTCCATATACTCGATGGTCATAAGGCTGCCGGCAGAGGATTCGGGATACATCAAAAGCTGATTTATAAGCTTTCGGTCATCCGCAGAGGACACCTTTATTACTCTTTTTACTATATTTGCCGGCATCTCCTCGATGAAATCTACGGTGTCATCCATAAAAAGCTCATCTAAAATTTCGCCTAACTCCTTGTCGGAAATAGTTTCAACTATTTTTTGCTGGAGATCGCTTTCCAGATAGGAAAACACATCGGCGCTCATTTCCTTAGGGAGTATTCTGAATGCCAGCACTATCTGCTTTTCATCATCATCCTTCTGTGCCCATTCGGTGAACATTTCAGCCACATCCACCACATTCATATCCTCCAAAGCCCTTCTTGCTTCGGCAAACTTTCTTTCCTTTATAAGCTCAAACAAATTTTCAATCATGACCTATCTCCCCTTTTATTGCAAAAATAAAAACAATGGTCAGAAACGACCATTGTGTGCTCAAATTGCAGAAAGAGATATCAACGGCAAAAACGAATTTCAGCCGTCTCTCCCTCAATACACCGGCACCCATCAGCTTCCATTCGTTTTCACCTCCTGAAAATTTAATACCCTTATATTTTAAGTCCTAATAATCCAAAAGTCAATAAATCTTAAATAAAAATAACAAATACTTCTAATCAGACCGGCTGTCATCTATATTTTCCAAAAATGACATAGCTCCCCTTATGCCGTCCACAGCTGCTGAAACAATTCCGCCTGCATAGCCTGCACCCTCGCCCAAGGGATAAACTCCCTTTTTATCGACAGCCTGCATGGCCTCATCGCGCACTATTCTGACAGGTGAGGAGGTTCTTGTCTCAAAGCCTGTCATCACGGCATCGTCGGAGGAAAAGCCGTTCAGCCTTCTGTTAAATGTGTTTAAGCCCAATTCCAGCATATCTGCCATAAAGTCAGGACAGAGCTTTCTGAGGTTTACATTTTCTACCCCTGTTGTAAAGGAGGGCTTTACAGTGCTTTTTTGCCTTCCTCTTCCCAAAAATTCTCCCACGGTGCAAAAGGGCGCCTTATAGCTTTTTCCGCCTGCTTCAAAGGCGGATTTTTCCAGCTTTCTCTGAAATTCCACCGCTTTTTTCCAATCATTGTTAAAATCATCCCCAAAGACAGAAACTGCCAATGCGCTGTTGGCATTTTCCAAATCCCTTTTATAATAGCTCATGCCGTTGGTGACAACTGTATTTTCCTCTGAGGCTGCATTTACAACCACTCCGCCCGGACACATACAGAAGGTATATACTCCTCTGTTGTTCTTTCTTTCTGAAAGCTGATATTCCCCCACAGGAAGATTTTTGTGCCCTGCAAGCCTTCCGTATAAGCCCCTGTCGATGACCTCCTGCCTCTGCTCTATTCTGACACCTATTGAAAAGCCCTTTGAAATCATGGCAAAGCCCTCTCTTTCAAGCATTTCAAATGTGTCCCTTGCAGAGTGGCCTATGGCAAGAAAAAGTGAATCGGTAAAAATTTCCTCCTTGGAGGTGACAGCCGAGTAAACCTTTCCGCCCCTTAGCTTTATGTCAACAAGGGCTTCGTTAAAGCGCACCTCTCCCCCTCTTGCAACAATTTCCTCTCTTAAATTTTTCACAACCTTTTTGAGGTAATCGGTTCCCACATGGGGCTTTGCCTTGGTGAGAATATCAGAGGGAGCCCCGAAATTTACAAATTCCTCCAATATAAAGCTGCAAAGGCTGTCATTTATTCTGGTTGTCAGCTTTCCGTCAGAGAAGGTGCCGGCTCCGCCCTCTCCAAACTGGACATTGGATTCTCTGTTGAATATACTTTGCTGCCAGAAGAGATTTACATCCTCTGTTCGTTTATCTATGGGCTGTCCTCTTTCTATAACTATGGGCTTCAGGTTTGCCCTTGCAAGAATAAGCGCACAAAACATACCGGCAGGGCCGAAGCCTGCTATTACAGGTCGAATAATGCGGTCATTTTTTACTGTGGGTATTTTAATTCTGCCATCCTTTTTCAAAGAATACTGATAGCCTGCCCTTTTTATTATCTCCTCTGCCTTTTTGTTTTCGGTATCCACCATAACAGAAGAAACAAAGCTTACATTCTGCCGTCTTGCATCTACCGAGGATTTAAAAAGGCTGACCTCCTGTTTTTTAAAGCCGGTTTTGCTTAAAAACTTATCGACAGCCCCCTCCTTCCCCTCGTGAATGGATGTGACAATATTATTGACAATATACTTCATACTAATCTCTTTCTTTAAAAATAAAGGCGGATAGAACATCCGCCCCTTTGTTATTTCTTGGAAACTGTTATAACCGCAGTGTATTCATTTCCGAATACCCAGCATCCGTCACAATCCGGAATTGCAAAGGAAACAGGCACTGTTGTGGTTCCGGTCCTCAAATCTATTTCAGCCATATCTATTTCGGCTATAACATTTTTGGCAGATACCCTTGACAGCTGCTCCTTTGTTCCGTAAACCCTTATTCCGTAAAAGGTTCTGGTCTTTACATCAACATCATAGTCGGCAGGCTGATTCTTTACCCTTATATTGGTCACATTGATATATTTTTCCTCAATGCCCCTGCCTTCAAATTTTACATCTGCATTTCTCACGTTCTCCACAGATATATATCCGGGAGGCAGCTGAATTTCCCTTGTTATCTCCACCATAGGCTCCAATGTTCTCAAATCCACATAGCCCAGATGAAGCTCTGAAAGGCTGTTGATGGTGGAAGCAGGACCTGCCAATTCTATCTCGGGCGGATCTATTATAAAATCTATGCTGTCCTCATCAAATCCGGGAGGTGTTCCTATAAGGTCAACAGTTATGGGCACAACCTTCTTTTTAAGTATGGGCAGCGTAACCGAGGCGGATGTATCCGAAATTTCCAAATTTACAGGAACAACCTGATTTCCCTCCTTGTCAAAAAGAAGTATAGGTGCTTCAAAGCTGACCGTCTGGGAAACAGGTCTTTCAAAATTCCTTGAAACCTTGGCAGAGACAATCATATCCACCTCAGAGGCAGGGCCCTTGATGGTTATTTCATAGGGGGATACATAATCCTGATTGAGTATATATCCGTCTGCTATTTCCAAAGTGTCCAAGTCCTTTTCCACAGGGAGTGTCTTTTCTATAAAATGGTCAAATTTTACCTTTATGCTTTTGGGCAGTATGTTTTTTATGGTCACGCCCTTGTTATGCTCATCAATTCCCTCCAGCAAAAGACCATATTCACCCGGAGCCACCACATCTATTGTGCTTGCAACAACCTTTAAATCATCAGATCGCACATTTCCCACAACAGAACGGGAGCCTTCTATCTCCACATCCACAAAATACTGTGTATCCCCCACAGGGCTTAATTTCAAGGTGGAAATAGAGCTGTTTTCCATATCCAAAACCACCGGCACATTCCTCACAGATACAACTGCGTCATCATCCTGAGAGACAACGCTGTACCATATGAACACAGCCGATAAAAGGGAAAAGGCAATAAGCACTGTATTGTTGTTCATCAGCTTTTTAAAATCAAATTTACTCTTATCCAATGTTATTCACCGCTTTTCAACCCTTTGTTATTTATTTTCTCCACTTTGCTCCTGAGAGTGTTTATCCGCCCACTGACGGACCTTTATGTGAAATTTTTTATCCTGACGTTCATCGACAGAAGGCATAAAGGTATCTGTCAGCTCCTTTACCAGCTGCTCTTTTGTATAGCCCCTTTTAAGCTTTCCGTCTCTGGCAACTGTTATCATGCCGGTTTCCTCAGACACAACTATTATAAAGGCATCCGACTGCTCGCTCATGCCAAGGGCAGCTCTGTGTCTTGTGCCCATCTCCTTGCTTATCTCATAATTTTGAGAAAGGGGCAGAAAGCAGCCTGCCGCATGAAGCCTGCCGTCTCTTATTATAAGCGCTCCGTCATGAAGGGGGGAATTGGGAAAGAAGATATTTCCCAAAATTTCGCCGCTGGGCTTACAGTCTATCACAGTTCCTGTCTTTATAATATCGCCCAGCTTTCCCTCGCGCTCTATGACCATGAGGGCGCCTATCCTTCTTTTTGAAAGATAGGTGGAGGCATCTCCTATGGAATTTATAAGCTCTGCCCATGTGCCGGAGGCTATGTTGTTATCCTGGCTTAGCTTAAAGCCTGCCCAGTTGGAGAATTTGCTTCTTCCCACCTGCTCAAGCGCCCTTCGCAATTCCGGCTGGAAAACAATGAGAAGTGCCCATGCGCCAAAGGTGAATATTTTCCCCATTATGTAGGGAAGGGCCTTCATCTGCATAAAGGAGGTGACAGCATAAAGCAGCACAAGGACCAAAATTCCCTTTAAAAGCTGGAATGCCCTTGTCTCCCTCACCAGCACAAGCATATTGTAGATGAGAAAGGCAACAAGAAGTATATCCACTATATCTATAAAGCCGCTGGCCCTTATAATGCTGACCAGCTTTTCAAAAATCGAGAAAGTCCCTTCCATTAAACATCCCTCCGCATTGTTTGGCTCTTAAGCCATATGATAGATTCTACAACACTATTTATATCGTTTTATATTGGCAAAATTAAAAATCTGTTAACATAGAATACAAACGGCAAGGGCTGCTATTCCCTCTTCTCTTCCTGCAAAGCCCAGCTTTTCCTGAGTTGTTGCCTTTATGCTTATTCTGTCCAAATCCAGAGAAAGCACATCTGAAAGCTTTTCTCTCATCTTTAAAATATAGGGACTGAGCTTTGGCCTTTGGGCTATTACAGTGCAGTCTATATTTTCTATTTTATAGCCCCTTTCATCCAGCAGGCTTTTTACCTCTTTAAGCAGAAGAATTGAGGAAATTCCCTTATATCTCATGTCGGTATCGGGAAAATGCACACCTATATCCCCCAAGGCAGCAGCTCCTAAAAGCGCATCACAGAGCGCATGAGTGAGAACATCTGCATCAGAATGTCCCAAAAGCCCCTTTTCAAAGGGTATCTCTATCCCCGAAAGAATAAGCTTTCTTCCCTCTGACAGCCTGTGGACATCATAGCCCTGACCTATCCTCATAAAATTTCCTCCTTCAAAAGCGCCTCTGCCACAAGTATATCCGTCCTTTTGGTGAGCTTGATGTTGCTCTCTTCTCCCCTTATCAGCTTTATGGGTATATTGCACAGCTCAAAAAGGGCGCAGTCATCTGTAAAGCTTCTGCCCTTTAAGCGCTCTGCACAGCTTAAGTACAACTCCCGGTTGAAGCATTGGGGTGTCTGCACCGAAACCATGGCAGATCTGTCGAATGTGCCTTGGATAAAATCTCCGTCAAAGCTTTTTATTGTATCTGTAACCGGCAGAAAAACCGACACCGCATCGTATTTTTCGACATTTTCTATACATTCTGTAATCATTCTTTGGCTTATGAGCGGCCTTGCCCCATCATGGATGACCACATATCTGCCGCTTGAATTGATGACACCGTTTAAAACCGATTGTGTTCTGCAATCCTTGCCTGCCACTATTTTGGAAAGCTTTGAAAAGCTGTCCTTGCAAAGCTGCTGTGCTTTTTTTAAATTCTGCTCTGACACAACCAGAACTATCTCATCCACCTTTTCATTTTTTTCCATAGCATTTAAGGAATACAGCACCGTTTCCCTGCCCATAAGCTTATAAAATATCTTGTCAAAGCCCATTCTTGAGCCTGTGCCTGCGGCGACTATGATCGCTGTAACATTAACTCCCATTTAGAACAAACTCCTCACAGCATCCAAAAGATTTTTAACCAGAGAATCCTTCTGATATCCCACATTGCTCATATCCTCAACTCCGCCCTTTTTCCTGATTTCATCAGCGGGCGGGTTAGCGAAAAAAGTTTTCCTTCGGGCAGTTTGTTTTTTTATCCTCTTTACCTTTTAAGTCCTCTTCTTTTTTTAAAGCAGTCTCCTTATCATCATCCAATTCTGACAAAAGCTCCTTTGGCTCAATGAGGCTTTCCTCTATAAGATTCTGAATTATTCCCTCAACCTCCTCAAGCCTTTGTGAAAAGCTGTCGGTAAAGCCGGAAAGAGTATTTTTTACAGAGGATATCTCTTTTTTGAGCTTTACCATCTCCTCTGTTATCCTGCCTGTGGCTGCATAAGCCCTGCCGGTTATCCTTTCGGCATTGCTGTTTGCAGCTTCGATAACCCTGTTTGCCTCCTGCCTGGCAGAGAGCAGAATATCTGCCACAGAGGTTTTAAGCTCATTTAGCTCATCTGCCTTTTCCTTATATTTATCCGCTGTTTTTTCAAGGCTTTCCTTTTCCGTTTTGAGAGAATCCAGCTTTTTTCCCAGCTCTTCCTTTTCCCTGTCTGCCTGCGTAACCTTTTTGCTGAGACAATCTATCTGCTCATCCATATCCTGAATCCTTTGTCCCTTTTGGGAAAGCTGCAGCTCCAACAGCTTTATCTTTTCCTCAAAGCCGGCCACCTTAGAGCGCAGATCATCCCCTGCCTCTGAAAGCTTTTTCAGATTTTCCTCCAAATCCACCACATTGGCTTCATTTTCATCTCTTATTTTTGATATATATGAAAGGACATCCTTTTTTTCAAAGCCCCCAAAAACCTTGGTTTTGAAAATCACCTGTTCGCTTGCTGATTGTGTAACTTCCACACTATTTGTCCTCCTAATGCTAAACTGTATTACTATTGATATTGTACCACATCGAAAGCTTAATTTCTATCAAAAAAACATAGATTTTTTTTGCTTATAAAGCCATTATTTCCAAAAAACTGTTGCAAAGCTCTGCTATCTATGTTATTATGATGAGGCTGTAATAAACTAAAGAACGTGGATATTTATATACGGAGGTTTTTTCTATGACCACAATTCAGATAATTTTAGGCGTTGTGCTTTTGGTACTCTGTGTCATTGTGATAGGCGCCATGACTGTAAAGGAACCAAAGAGCAAGGGCTTAGGCTCAATAGCCGGAGATCAGAACAGCTATTTGGACAGAAACGGCGGAAGAACAAAGGATGCCATGCTTTCCCGTGCAGTTGCAATCTGCGGGTCAGCCCTGTGTGTGATCACACTGATCCTTCTTTTTGTGATAAAGTAATAAGAAAACAGCTTTAAAAATTTTGACAGCCGATTTTTCTTCGGCTGTTTTTTTATTGCAAAAAACCTGCTTTAATGCCCTATAAAAATTGGCTTCTGTCACCCTTTCGGCCAATTCTTAAAGGCTCTCAAAGATGAAAGGATGTCCGACTGCGGGCATAGAAATTCATATAAAGCCCTTGAGGATTTGGATAAATGCAAGGCTCATCACGGCTTTTTAAAGAATTTTCTCAAGTGTGGACATTCTAAAATAGAGCCTTTCATAACAGATGAAAAAAATATTTTTTCTGCTTTTCTTTTTTCATAAGTGATTTTTGGTAAATTTTCAATTAAAAAATCATAAATCTGTATTCTTGGGACAAAATAAGCTTAACTTCTTAAAAAAATTCAGAAGTTCCTATAAATATTCCTTAAAGGAGGCAAATTTATGAAAAAGCTTACCTCTCTCCTTATGACAATGGCATTATGCGCCGGGCTGCTTACTGCCTGTGGAGAGAACACTTCTATGGGTAACTCCATGGACAATTCAATGGGCAGTTCTACGGAAAATTCTATGGGCAACACTGCGATGCCAAATGAAAATCCGGCAGCTGCCCCATCCGGCGAATTAAGGCTTGGACTTGGCGTTGTAACCTCCACAGAAGGCTCTCTTGCCGCAGCAGGCGAAAAGCCCGGTTCAGCCAAATCAAGAGCCGTGATCTGTGCTGTTGCAGTGGACCCTGACGGCATTGTCAGAAAGATAAAATTTGACACCATTGATTTCAACATTCCCTTTGACTCCAAGGGAGCCTTCACCGAGGATATTTCTCAGCCTGTGAAGAGCCTCAGAGAAATGGGCTATGATTACGGGCTTTCAGAGACATCCTCCATCAAAAAAGAATGGTTCCAGCAGATGGATTCACTTGAAAAATGGATTATGGGCAAAAATGTGACAGACGTGCTGGGTATGGAGCTGGATGAAAACAAGATACCCATGACAGACGAATTAAAGGGCAGCATTGATATAGGAGTATCCGATCAGCTTTCAGCTCTCAACAAGGCATACACCAACGCCCTCTAACAATTCTGCAAAAAATGAAAGCAGACAGTGCATATTTTCAAATTGCCTGTCTGTTTTAATGAAAATTAAAGCTCCTTTGATTTTTAATACCGCAGCAGATTCTGCCTGTTTTATAAAAGGAGCCGTTTCTTGCTCTTATTTAAGTTTTTGATTTTATTATCCTTATAAGCAGCAGGCGGTCTGAAGCTTAACGTCTCAGACCGCCTGCCCTTTTTATACATTAGGGGGTATTTATGCTTAAATGCTTGCCCCTGTCTGGGGGTTGTTTGTATTGTTGGAGTGTGTGGGCTTAACCTCTGAAATTCTGAGGTCCACATCAGAAATCACATATCTTCCCAATGTTCTGGTTCTTATCATAAAGGCTTCCTCATCCTTGTCATATGAAGCGGAGGATTTTACAAGCTTTCCGCCATTTTCAACCCTGTAAAGGTGTGAGCCCTCGGGTGCGGGTATTACCAGTGTTCCCAGCTTATTGAAGGTTGCTCCGTTGCCGTTGAAGAAATCTAAGTTTGCCGCATTGTAAATCATAGCGATGTTTGCGTCAAACTCGTTGTCGGCAGCAAGCAAAATTTTGCCCTGTCCCATTGTGTCAACTGTAAAGTAAGCGTCATCGTCAAACTCAAATCTCAACTCGTCCTCATAATCTCCGCTTAAGCCCTTGCCCTCAGAGAAAATAAGGGGGTCCTTTCCTATCACATTATCCTTTGCATCAGGATAGCCCACTGTGAGGTTTACATCCAGCTTCATATCATCATAATCAAAGCTGCCGGACTTCTTCATTGAAATTTTTCCGGAGATATCTGTCTGAGCTGTTTCCGGAGAATCCTTAAGATCCACTGTTACAAAGTAGATATACTTATTTGTCATTTCAAAGGGAGCTGCTGCCTTTTTCTTTACAAGCTCCACCCTTTCCACTGCATTGCCGTTTAAATCCCAGCTGGACTTAATCTTTACGCCCTTTACATCATCTGTGGAAGAAATATATTTTTCAGTGCCCTTTAAAGCCTCGTTAAGAAGAAGCTGCTTTTCCTTAACTGCCTCTTCCTTTGCCTTTACATCAGAAAGCTTAGTCTCTGTGTCATTCTTCAAAGAATTTCTCTCTTGCTCTGCTGCCTTTAAGGAATTCTCAGAAGCTTCAAGCTCTGCCTTGGACTTGGATTCTGCCTCATAAGCTGTGGAAGCTGCTTCTTGCTTAGAGTCATAAGCCTTGAGAGCCTCAACATAGGCTGCCTTTTTGCTTTCCTCATCGCCTAAGCTGCCATCGACCGAATTTTTCCACTGAGAAGCTGCGTCTGCAACCGCCTGTGCCATTGCAAGCTTTTGCTCTGCAAGCTTTACTGCCTCTTCCTTTTCCTTCAAAGCCTGCTCAGAAAGCTTTAAAGCATCCTGTGCCGCTTTAAGTGACTCATTGGCAGCTGTGAGAGCATTCTGAGCCTCTGTCACCTTTTCATTTTCCTGTGCGCCCTGTGAGCTGAGCAAGGGATAATACACTGTGTCGCCGTAAGAGAAGGCAGGATTTTTTTCATTGAGGTTTACAGCACCTAAATCCTTATTGTATCCGTAGCTGTTGCTTTCTATTGCGTAGATGGGGCTGGAAATAGCCGCCATTGCGTTTGCCGCAATGCTCATAGCCATGCTAGAGGCAAGGGCAAAAGATAATACTTTCTTAAACATAATAAAGTGTTCCTCCTTGTGAGCAATAAATTTTTATGTCACAAGGCACCTTGCCTTACCATGGCTGCTCTAAAGATATTTTCAAATCTGCTCTCCATCAGAATTTTATCTTTAGGAATCCCCCGCTCTTTGAGGTCTTCGCAATATAAGTGTTGTGGCGCTTCACTTTTTATGCATGGAAATTTTTTGAAATTTCTGAATAAAGGGAGCTTTTTTGCAAACGCAGCAAAGCTCCCTTTTTATCAGTCTTTAAGTGTTATTTCCACCACCGTATCAATTTCATCAGGCAGAGGATAGCTTTGCCCTTTGAATGTAAAAAAGCTTAGGTTTGGATAGGCAATCGCATTCCAGGGTGTCTCCACCTTTATTTCCGAACCGTCAGAAAGAAGCCTTACCTTTTCTATTTTCTCTGGGCTTATGTCCAGTGCCACTGCATTGGTACACTCTTCAAATACATGGGCATAAAGCTTGTTGCCCTTTTGTGTATAGCGTCCCCAATCCGGCTTGTCCATAGAGGAGGCTTTGCAGCCATAAATGGATTGGTGGTTTTCCTTCATCCACCTGCCCACCTGCTTTAATATTTCCACCGATTTAGGAGGTATCTCTCCCTTTGCATTAGGCCCTACATTCAAAAGCATATTTCCGTTTTTGCTGACGCACTCCACCAAATTTCTCACAACCATTTTAGGTGATTTATAGTGGTTGTCATGGGCGCAATAGCCCCAGTGGTCATTTAAGGTTATGCAGGATTCCCATGGAATAGGATTTTGGTGTACATCCGTCATGCCCTTAGGCGGTATCATCTGCTCAGGACTTGCAAAGTCTCCGGAATAGATTTTAGGGTTATCGGTTATTATGCTTCCATAGCTCTCACCGGCTCCCTCAATTCTGTTGTCGACAATTATCCAGGGCTGAATGGAGCGTATCATATTCATAAGCTTTGCAGCTTCCCACTTTTCCCCTGCCATGTCATCATAGGAAAAATCAAACCACATTATATCTATCTTGCCGTAATTGGTCAAAAGCTCCTTGACCTGTCCGTGGAAATATTCTATATAATTCTGCCAATTTCTGTTTTCGTCTGTATAAGCAGGATTTTCTCTCATGGGATGTATTCTGTCATTAAAGTGTGGGTAATCTATGTGGTGCCAGTCCAAAAGAGAGTAATAAAGTCCCACCTTAATGCCCTCATTTCTGAAAGCCTCCAGATATTCTCTCACCAAATCCCTTTTGCACTTTGTATTCGTGGATTTATAATCTGTAAGTTTGGAATCAAAAAGGCAGAATCCGTCATGGTGCTTGGCTGTTAAAACAGCGTATCTCATACCTGCCTCCTTGGCAAGACGCGCCCATTCTTTCGGGTCATAATTCACAGGGTCAAATTCGTCAAAATAGAACTGATAGTCCTCTAAAGTGGTTCTTTCATTATTTCTCAGCCATTCGCCCCTTGCAGGTATGGAATAAAGTCCCCAGTGGATAAACATTCCGAAGCGATCCTCTAAAAACCATTTGGTTCTCTCTGTTCTTGCATCAATTATAGGATTGGACAAGCTAATGCCTCCTTTTATATTTCAATCACCCTATATTCTACACTATTTTAGAAATTTTGAAAGCAAAAAAGAGAAAATCGCCAATATATTTTTAAAATATAATCTTTAGTCGCATATTAAAAAAGAAAACCCTGCACTATTTTAAAAGTACAAGGTTTTGAATTATGGGAGGATTATTATTTTAATTTAAGAGGCTTGTCTGCTATAATCAGTGTATTTCCCAAAGAAGTGGTAAAATGGAGATAGCCCGGTGCATCTGTCTTATTGGCTATGGCTGTCAGATAAATGTAATTGTTTGAAGCAGTATCATAGCTGTACAGATAAAGTGTATTTCCTGCAAATTCCTTGGTCTTAAATCTTATTGCCAATGATAAAAAATTTGTAATATATTAGCAGTATATGCTTATTGGGGAATATTGTCAAATACAAAAATAATTTATAAGCGCAAAAAAACAGCCTATCCTATTGGATAAGCTGTTCTGTGCCGGCATAACCTATTT